>NZ_DAXETW010000014.1:0-95796 GCF_051155795.1 Longibacter sp. | reverse complement strand
CCGAGGATGTACGGCATGTACTGCTCGAACATGCTCGCACTGGATGACCCGGCCGGGAAAAAGAACATCACACTCAGGCCGATCCCGACAAAGACCAGCGAGAAGATGATGGGGACGATGCGGCCAATCTGAGATGCGAACGGGAGAGACAGTCGCATGACAATAGATATGACGATGGGGGGATGAACGCGTGGGCGCCTCGCGGAGACGACACACCGTGTATGGTTATATGCGTAATCGACCGTCGCGACAGGTCAACATCGTGACCTCCGCGTCGCTGATCAACCCGAATGCCATATCGAGGGCGCATCTAAAATTGCGCAGGTACAAAAAAGTACCGCACGGGAATGAACCCCGTGCGGCACATGACTCAAAATGTCCGTCCGGTTAACCCTGGTCCCGTGACTCATTCGACGAAGACTCCGACTCCACGGACTCGGTCTCGGCGTCGGAAGAAGCACCATTTTCCGTCTGCGCCTCCCCATCCTCCGCGTCACTGTGGGTGCCGTTGGTTAACACGTCCTCGAACCCGTCCGTGTCGCCGTTCACAAGATCCAGAACATCAGACCCCGGCACGACCTCTCGTTCAATCAGCAGATCCGCTAGACGGTCGAAGGCCTCGTGATGCTCCCGCAGCGTGTCGATGGCCCGCTCGAACGCGTTCTCCGAAATCGCTCGGATCTCATCATCGACCTGACGGGCGGTGTCGTCACTGTAGTTCTTCCCCTTGGCAAGTTCTTCTCCGAGGAAAACGCGACCCTGATCGTCGCCAAGCGCGATATGGCGAAACTGCTCGCCCATTCCCCAGTCGAGCACCATCTTTCGCGCCATCTGGCGGACCTGTTTGAGGTCGTTCTCTGCACCGGAGGTGGCGGTGTCGAAGATCAACTCCTCGGCGGCCCGGCCGCCCATGATGACGGCAAGACGGTCCAGCAGATACTCACGTCGGTAGAGGTATTTTTCCTTTTCGGGCATCTGTTGTGTGACCCCCATGGCCTGCCCGCGCGGTACGATCGTGACCTTGTGAATGGGGTCGGCGTACGGCAGGACAGCTGCCACGATGGCATGACCGGCCTCGTGATAGGCCAGAAGCTTCTTCTCGTCGTCGTCGATGACCATGCCCTCGCGTTTCAGGCCCATGATCACCTTGTCACGCGCCTCCTCAATGTCTTCGCGTTCGATGCGCTCCCGGTCGAACCGGGCTGCGAGCAGCGCGGCCTCGTTGAGAAGGTTTTCCAGATCGGCCCCGCTGAATCCGGGCGTGCTCCCCGCGATCACCTCCAGGTCGATCTCGTCCGACATGGGCTTATTGCGGGCATGGATCTCGAGGATCTGGGTCCGAGCCTGCTTCGTCGGAAGCGGCACCGTGATCTGGCGGTCGAAGCGCCCCGGACGCGTAAGTGCAGAGTCGAGGATGTCCGGACGGTTGGTTGCCGCCATCACGACGACCCCCTGATTTTCCTCAAACCCGTCGAGCTCCGACAGAAGCTGGTTGAGCGTCTGCTCTCGTTCGTCGTGCCCGCCGCCGAGCCCGGCGCCGCGCTGCCGACCGATAGAGTCGAGCTCATCGATGAAGATGATCGCCGGGCTGTTCTCCTTGGCGTCCTCAAACATGTCGCGCACGCGGGACGCACCGACACCCACGAACATTTCCATGAAGTCCGATCCGCTCACGCTGAAGAACGGGGCATCCGCTTCGCCGGCGACGGCGCGGGCGAGTAGCGTCTTGCCTGTCCCGGGCGGTCCGACCAGCAGAACACCTTTCGGGACCTTGCCGCCCAGCCGCTCGAAGCGTTCCGGGTTCTTGAGAAACTGGATGATCTCGCGCATCTCCTCCTTCGCGCTCTCCGCGCCAGCGACATCATCGAACGTGGTGTCCTCCTCCCCCTTGTCGAAGAGTTTGGCCTTGCTTTTTCGAACGGAAAACAGCCCCTGACCCTGCGACTGCATCCGTCGGAGGAAGAAGTAGCCGATCCCGAAGAGGAGCAGGATCGGAAGCAGCCCCATGATGACAAGAGTCCACGGGAAGTCCGACTTCGGCTCGGTGGCGACCTTCACGTTGTTCGCCTCGAGCAGGTCCATCAACTTCTCGTCCCCGAACGATGGCAGGTACGTGACGAACGACTCGTACGACGTGGAGTCGCCTTCGGCGGTCGCCGTTTTGGATTCATTGACGAGGTCACCGACCACGCGCTCACCCTGAACCGTCACCTGGTCCACGTTGCCCGCCTGCACTTCCTGGCGGAATTCGGAGTAGCTTACGCGTTCGGCACCGACGGTCGGACCGGTGAACTGCTGGTAGGCAAACAGCGCGAGCAGGATACCCGCCACGATAAATATGATCATGTTGCCGCGTCCGCCGCCACTGTTGCGCGGACCCGGCATCTTCGGGCGGTCCTTGTCGTTGGAAGGTGCTTCGGAGTTTTCTCGATCAGCCACGTTCGGTACAGCGTTGTGGGGATGATGTGGAGGAGCGACGCGCCCGCTTTGATGGACGGTCGCTGGATCGCACGCGCCCGTCCAGAATACCGCGGGAAACCTTCGGCCCCGGACGGGTCGGCGGCGCACAATTTAGTCGATCATCCCCTCATACCGACGTGCGCGTACATTGTGTCTCACACGATCGCCGCTCGGCGCCGATTCGTTGTCGAAGGGATGAATTTGATGCGTTTCCCCCGGCGCGTTACACAAACGTTCCGTCCCAGTCGACACGCCGATTCGGACTGCCCGCCCTTGATTTCAGTCGTTCGCCGTATCTTCTCGTCTATCGCTCGATTCGCGCGCCGGCAGCACCTGCACGGAAGGCCCTGAGGCCGCGTGCTCCAGCGTGGCGGGAAGATAAATACTCATCCGCGTGCCGAACTTGGGCGTCGACTCGACTTCGATCTGGCCGTGGATCAGGTCCAGCAGCTTCCGGACGATGGCCAGCCCGAGGCCGCTGCCCTCATGCTCGCGCCGGATGCCCTCCGACTCCTGCGTGAAGGCGTCGAACATCCGTCGCTGGAACGCCTCCGACATGCCGATCCCGGTGTCGACCACGTCGACCACGAAGCCCCCCTCCCCGGCGGCAACCGTGACATCAACGGATCCGCCCGACGGCGTAAACTTGATGGCGTTGCCGATCACGTTGCGCAGGATGCGCTGGATGGCGAAGGGGTCCGTCTCGCACGTAGTGGTGGACGCAAGCACGTCAAGTGAGAGGGTGACACCGCTTTCTTCGGCCAGCGGCGCAAGCTCGTCACACGTGTCCTTCACCTCCTGTAAAACGTCGACCGGCTCCGTCGCCGGCGTCAACGCTTCCGCCTCGAGGCGAGACAGATGGAGGACCGAGTCCAGCGTGTCCCGAAGTCGCAGACTTCCGACCCGTACCCGTCGCGCAAAGATTCGCGTGCTTTCCTCCGTCGTCTCCTTTTCGATGACCTCGGCAAAACCCAGAATAGACGTTAGCGGCGTACGCACCTCGTGGCTCATGTTGGCGAGCATCGCCGATTTCAGCCGGCTCGCCTCCTCCGCCACATCGCGCGCCTCTCGCAACTCGGCCTCGTCCGCCAGCCGGCGCATGACCGTCTCCGCATTCCGCGCAAGAATCTCGATCAATTGCACGTCGAACGCATCGATGCCGCCGGGGACGGTCGTGCCCACCGAGATCGTCCCGAAGACACCGATCGGGATATAGGCGGCCGAACGGACGCGTCCCCGATCGACCCGGTCGCCCGCCTCGCGGACGTCCGCAAACGCGAGCGTCTCTCCGATTCGGTATGCGCGAGCGACGATCGAGTCTCCGTCGACCGGGTAGTCCGGGCGCGGCTGGGACATCGTGTTCTTGACGCCCTGCGTCACGCTCGTGGGCCGGAGAACGTCGTCGACCCGCAGCCGGATCGCCGATATTTCGTATCCCATCGTGTCCTCGATCAGCGACAGCATTCGGTCGGCGACGGACTCGAACGACCCCAGCTGGAGGAGGCGACTCATTGCCTCGTAGAGCGCACGCACCTTCGACTGCCGCTCGCGCGCGGTACGGCGACGCTGGTATTCATCCGTGACGTCTTCCACGACGAACACCGCTCCCGTCAACGACCCGTCGGCCGCCTGGAGCGGGGCGCCGTTGATCGACAGAACCCGACGGCGACCATTCGGCCACTCGATGCCGTGCCGAACGTCATAGACCGGCGCGTTCGTCTCCTTTACCATCCGAAACGGCTGCGCGGCGTCGGGCAGAGGATCGCCCTCGACCGTGGTATGCTTCCACCCGGGATCGTCGTACGAGCGCTTCTGCAAATCACTCGGCGTCAGCCCCAGAACCTCCTCGGCGCGGGCATTCGCCCGCTTGATATTGCCCCGGGTGTCGAGAACCGTGATCGCCACGGGGCTCGTCTCAAAGATGCGGGCGAGCAGGTCTCGCTCCCCGCGAAGCGATCGGGCAACGCGGTCCAGGCCCGGGTGAACCGCCGGCCGACGAAGAGCGGACCGGCACAGATCGATTGTCGCCCGCAGCATGGCAGAGGGAATGTCTTCCGCGGATGGAATCAACAGGGCTCCAACGGGCCGACTTGCGTCTCCGACGGTTGCGGCGTGAACATGCCACCGCCCGACGTGTCCCGGAGACGGGGCGCCCGCTCGCTCCAGCCACGCGGACACATCGGCGACCGGTAGCGCGGCGGCAAGGTCGTCTGGTGCACCGACGGCACGCCACGCGCCATCTACCGGAGCAGCGTACACCATGCCGACATCTGCTCCGGTGGCATCGTGGAGGAACGAGCACACGTCACGGAGAAGAGTCGCCCGATCGTGTTCAGCACCGTCGTCCACCGTCGAGCGGCGCAGGAGACGTGCGTACGCGACAACGGCCTCCGTCGGGAGATCCTCCACGGACATGCTATGGTCGTCGGTCATGAAACCAAGGGACGGGACGCGGGCGACACCCTGGGACCGATTCGGTCCAACCCCGAAGGCCACGCCGACAACGATCAGAACAACGTGGGTTGCCGCGTGCTCGGCCGCCACGTGCTCCGGCGGCGGAAACGAAAGCGACGCGGAACGAGGCGAGTGATTGTTCGAGGGAGTATATGAATTGTAACAGACGTGGCACCATCCGTTCCGGGCCGATGTCCTGATCCCGCACGGCCGTCGAACCCGCTCGTGCATCGGGTGGCGACACGACCGCGCCCGGCGTTTGCTACCGTCGCACCTTCGCACGTATCATATCGGATGGATGGTCCGCCTTTCCCGGTTGATCTTTCCGCCCCGACCAATGGCTCATTCTTCCACACCACGTTCATGTCTGAAACCGCTTCCACAACCACGCCGGCCTTTCCGTTCGGACAGGAGATCGTCTGGGAACCGGATCCCTCCGACATGGCGGCATCAAACCTGCAGGCGTTCATGGACCGGCACGGCATCGATGGGTACGACGAGCTTCAGCGGCGATCGACGGATGATGTCGCCTGGTTCTGGGATGCCGTCCTGGACGATCTTAACATCGAGTTCTACCGGGACTACGACGACATCGTCGACCTATCCCGCGGCATCGAGTTTCCTGAGTGGTGCGTCGGCGGAGAAATGAACATTGTCCACAACCTGCTCGACAAATGGCAGGGGACGAGCGTGGAGGACCGTATCGCGCTGCGATACGAAGCCGAAGATGGAAGCACCGTCAGCCTTACCTACGGCGCCCTGAATCACCGGGTCTGCCAGTGCGCGAATGCGCTGCGTGCGATGGGTCTCGGGAAGGGCGACCGCATCGGCCTGTTCATGCCGATGACGCCCGAGATCGTGATCGCTTTCCTCGCGATCATAAAGATCGGCGCGGTCCTCTGCCCGCTGTTCAGCGGGTATGGGGCCGGGGCGGTTGCGACCCGTCTGAAAGGAGCCGAAGCCAAAGCCGTCTTCACGGCAGACGGATTCACTCGGCGCGGCAAGGCCATTCACCTGAAGGAAACAGCCGACGAGGCGCTGGCGCAATGCCCGACGGTGGAGCACGTCATCGTTCACCCGCACCTCGGGCGCGATGACACGCCGATGACGTCGGGGCGTGACGTGTGGTGGGCCGACGCCATGGCAGGACACAGCGGGAGTGCCGAGACTGAGCGGACGGCGGCCGAGGACATGGTCATGCTGATCTACACCAGCGGCACCACCGGTGCCCCGAAGGGAGCGGTTCACACGCACTGCGGCTTTCCCATTAAGGGCGCGCAGGACATCTACCACGCGATGGACCTGAAGCCGGGCGAGACGATGTACTGGATGAGCGACATGGGCTGGATGATGGGGCCGTGGCTCGTTTTCGGTACGCTGACGATCGGCGCCACAATGGTGCTCTACGACGGCGCGCCGGATTACCCCGGCCCGGACCGTTTGTGGCAGATCGTCGAAGACCACGACGTCACGCACCTCGGCGTGTCTCCCACGCTGATCCGCGCCCTCAAAACGCACGGAACCGAACCGGTCGACAAGCACGATCTGTCGTCGCTCCGCGCCGTCGGGTCGACCGGCAGTCCGTGGGATCCGGAGTCGTGGCAGTGGTGCTTCGAGACGGTTTTGGATGGGGAGAAACCCATCCTCAATTACTCCGGCGGGACCGAGATCTCGGGCGGCATCCTGTGCGGGAATCTGTTTCGGCCGCTGAAACCGGGCGCGTTCTCCGGACCCGTTCCCGGGATGGCCGCCGACGTCGTCAATCCGTCCGGTGAACCCGTCCGCGGCGAGGTCGGCGAACTTGTCATCCGCAAGCCCTGGATCGGGATGACGCGAAGCTTCTGGCAGGCCGACGAGCGCTACCTCGACACTTACTGGCGCCGTTTCGACGAGACGTGGGTCCACGGCGACTTCGCCGCCATCGATGATGACGACCTGTGGTATATCCTGGGACGGTCCGACGATACGATCAACGTTGCTGGAAAACGGCTGGGCCCGGCCGAGGTGGAGGCACTACTGAATGCCCACGAGGCCGTCGCGGAGAGCGCCGTGATCGGCGTCCCACACGACGTGAAAGGCAGCGAGGTCGTGGCCTTTGTCGTTCTGCGCCCGGACATTTCCGCGGATGACGTGCTACGCGACGAGTTGATGCAACAGGTCGTTTCTGAACTTGGGAAGCCGCTTCGCCCGAGGGACATCCTGTTTACCGAAGCACTTCCCAAAACGAGGAACGCCAAGGTCATGCGCCGGCTCATCCGAGACGCGTATCTCGGGGACGACCTCGGCGATACGTCGAGCCTCGAGGATCCGTCAACGATTACGGCGATCCAGGAAGCGTCGTGAGGTACGGATCGGCGATGGCTCCCGTCGCCCACTGCAGATCCGCCCGGGCGTGGCGAACCGCAACCCGTGCTTTGATTCGCTCCACCCGAGCCTCGGCGAACGCCTGCTCTCGCTGGTTCAACAGAAAAAGGGTGCTCTCGCCGAGATCGAACCGTCGCTCCTCGGCTCGCTGAAGACGTCTCGCCAGCTGCACGCGGCGCTCGGCGGCTTCGGCACGGCGCTGCGCCTCTCGGAGTCCGACCACGGCCGAACGGACGTCGGCTTCAATCTTGCGTTCCGTCAGAAGCCGCTCCAGGTCGGTCTGCCGCACCTCAATCTCCGCTTCGTCCACGGCGCTTCGATCCCCGCGGAAAAAGAGGGACTGATCGATCTTGATGCCAACTTTGACGTCGGCCACGTCCATCGGCGTGTCGTCATAGGAGACCGCCTGCGCCTCCAGCTTCAAGTCCGGGCGCAGGCCGACCCGCGCCAGACGCTCGTCGATACGGGTCTGCTGAAGTTTGACGTCGATCTCCTGCAACTCCGGACGCCGGCGAAGCGCTCGATCCATCGCTTCCGCCTCCGCGGGCACATCCCTGCGCAGGACGGGGGAAGCCCCCTCGACCGGCATGTCCGGCGCTGCGAAGTCGAAGCCCATCGGGGAGCCGTCCGGGTTCCAGAGAAAGACCGCAAGCTTTGCGGCGGCCTGTTCAGCCTTCTGCGTGGCCGCCGCGACGGCTCCCTCCCGGCTGACCACGATCAGCTCTGCTTCCACACTGTCAATCGCTGCCTCCTCCCCGATCCGGGCGCGGCGCGAGATAAAGGTCTGTCGCTCTACCGCCACGTCGACCAGCTCGCGGTTGACGGTCAGCACCTGCTGCGCCTCGACCCACGTCAGGTAGGCCCGCGTGGCGTCGAGCAAGAGCTGATTGCGCCGCACCGACTGCCGCGCATCCGCGCGCCGGGGCTCGAGCCGTACCTTCTCCAACTTCACGCCCCGCTTTCCGGTCGTCCATCCCACCAGCGGCGCCACCTCGAGCCCGACCCGTGTCTCTCCGAACGCCGATGTTGCCACCGACGGATCGATGCTCGACCCCAGACCCCGCCGGTAGTCCATGGTCAGATTCGGACTGAACGGCAGATTGAAGGGCACGCTCAGTCCGCTTCGGAGAACGTTCAGCTTGTCGTTCTCATCCTGCGTTTTGTACTCATAGCCGGACGCAAACGTCGGATCGAACAGACCCCGCGCCTCAAGCACGCGAGCGGCAGCCCGATCGTCTTCCAGCCGAATCGACCGAACCTCAGGGCTTTCCTGAAGCACCATTCGCAGGAAGTCATCGAGCGATAGAACAGAGGAATCCGGGTTCTGCATCGGCGCCGGGTTCGCCTGGAGGTCCGGCTGCGCCGCCGCAGACAGGGACACCCCGATCAGGGTACAGCCCAACAGCAGAGCGCCAAGGATGCGTGGCAACAGTCGAGCGGTCAGAACATGGATCATCTGGATGAAAGGGTCGAGGGGAAGGGCGGAGGACGGCGGCCGTAGAGGAATCCAGGCGGCACAGCGCGATCCGTATGCCGACATGAGGAGAACCGTGGACCCGAAGCGCCAACGCGGATCCGATCGTTCAACGGGCTTAGTTCGCCGATTTCTTCGTGCCCGTGGTCCGTACCGGGATCTGTGGAGGCAGACCGTTGATGCGGCGCCAGATTTCGTATCCGAGCGATACGTTGGAGAGCAGCACCCAGCCGGTTACCGATGAACCCTGACGGAGATAGCTACCGTCGGGCCACGCCGGACGGGAACCGGATGTGTCCGGCACGACGAGGAGCCGGTACCGACCCGTCCCGTCGTCGACCGGATCGATGATTCGAACCGTCCCGGAGAAGGTGCCGATTGACGTCCCGGGGAAACCCGAGAACTGCAGTGCCGGGAAACCGGAGAACTGGAGTTGCACCCGCCGGCCCGGCTCGACGATCGCGGCGTCAACGCTGTTCACGAAGAGCTCCGCCGCCTGGTCGCCGATTGTCGGCACGATCATAGCCAGCTGTCCGCCCTCCTTCACGGTTTCGCCCGGGCCGGCCCGGTTGATCCGGGCGATGGTCCCGTCGATCGGGGCGCGCACCACGGAGGCCGCCTGCCGCTCCTGCGCATTCTCCAGCTTCAGGTCGAGATCGGCCCGCCGGGAGGCCAGGTTGCTCTGCCGGCTGCGAACCGTCAACCGCGCGGCCTCGACATCCTGCTGGGCAGCTTCAAGGTCGGCCGAGGCCGAAATCGAGTCCGTCCGCGCCTTCCGGAGGTCAAGCTGCTCCGATTCAAAGGCGCGAAGCGACGAGAGACCGTCCCGATACAGCGCTTCAATGCGACGGTAGCGTTCGCGAGCCGTGGCCGTCTCCGCAACGGCATTGTCGAACTTCGCCCGCGCAGCCCGGAGCTTCTGCTGCGCCTGGAGTTGCTTCTGGCGGGCCGTCTGCACCTCGATTCGGAGCACGGCAAGCTCATTCGACCGACTTGTCGCGATCCGGTCGACGAACGAGTTGTCCATGTAGCCGGTGCTGATGTCTTCAAGCGTGGCGATCGTATCTCCTTCGACGACGACGTCCCCCTCGTCAACCTGCCAGGAGCGGATCCGCGCCGGGATCTGCGATTCGACCGATTGCGGCCGCGCGTTCGGCGAAAAGGCTGTGATCTGACCCGAGCCAGCCACTGTCTGGCGCCAGGGCGCAAACATCAGGACCAGCGCCAGTGCCACGAGTCCTGCGACCGATCCGATCATGACCCGCTGGAACAGCCGCGGCGTTTCGGCGGCCTGCAGCGCGCTGGAGTGCAGATTGTTGAGCATCTGGCCCGATGACTCCGGAGAGCCGGCGTTGCGGGCCGATGGGGTGGCGTGCGAACCACGCCAGCTCCAGATGGACGGCGAATCGGTCGGACCGGAACTCGAGGACGACGGCCTCGGGGCGTTGGACGAAGACATGGGGAGACGGGCAGGGAAACACGATAAAGGGAAAGACCGCATCACGCGACATGTAAATACCGCGTGATGCGTGAACATACCCGCGGTAGAAACCGGCTGTAAGGGCCGGCTTCGGCGGAACATGTACGCCCCGTCATGCGGCTGGAGCCGTTTCACGGAGGGAAGCGACGAGTTGTGGGAAGTGCGACTCCAGGAAGTCACCCGGATCACGCGACAGCGCGTCGGGCGGGCCTTCCCACACGACCTGCCCGCTGTCGAGCACCACGACGTGATCGGAACGCTGAATCGTCATCGGGTCATCATCAACGACGGAGATGAGCGTCCACGCCTCGTGGCTGTAGATGCGTTCGACCAGCTTCTGCTTCACCGGCTCCTCAATCCCGTTGAACGCTTCATCCAGGATCAGAACACGGGGCCGCCCGATGATGGCCCGGGCGATCATCATGCGACGCACAAATCCCTGGGGAAACTCGAGGCCGGCCGACGTCACGGGCGTCTGCAGCCCCTGCGGCAGGTTCAGAACGTCCTCCTCCAGATGAGCCATGTGGAGGGCCTCCTCTAGCTCCGGGTACGTGTAGGTGCGACCCATCGTGATATTATCCTCGATCGAGCCCTTGAAGAGCTCATCCGCCGAGAGGGCGAGACGGACGGCTTGACGATACGATTGCAGATTCAGGCGCGAGATGTCGTGTCCGTCGAGCGTGATGCGACCGCCATCCGGCGCGTGCAGCCGCACAAGCGATCGAGACAGCGTCGTCTTCCCCGCGCCGCTTTCCCCCAGGACGCTTACGTGCGTACCCGGCTTAATATCGAACGAGACGCCATCCAGCGCGCGCCGACCACTCTCGTATGTGACCGTAAGCTGCTGGACGCGGACGTGGGCGGGCCCCGATGGCTCGGGCATGGGCTCGCCGCCGACCGACTCCAGCGGTTTGTCTGTGACGTGGAGGATCTTGCTGATGGCGGTGAGCAGGTCGTAGCCCTGCTCGAACAGCTTGACCAGGTTGAACCCGGCGGAGGTCAGCGATACAATGACGAGCTCAGCCGCGACGAACTGGCCGAGCGTGATGTCGCCGCGGGTGACGAGGAAGCCACCGATGCCGAGTGCGATGCCCACGATGATCGCGCGGAAGATGGCGGCACTCGCGAGCTGCCGACCGAAGACACGGAAGTGGTCGGCCCGGCGCCGCACATAGTTGGACGCCAGACGATCGGTGCGGGCGTGGACGTAGGACGACGTGCTGTTCAGCTTGAAGCTCTGGTGACAGCGAGACAGGTCTTCGAGCCAGTGCGCCATGGCGTACTTCGTGCTCGATTCCATGATGCTCGTCTTCAACCCGTTGCGGCCGAGACCCCAGATCAGCACGGGCGTGAACAGGACGGCGAGAAGCCCGATGATGAGGAAGAACGGGCTGTACACGAAAAGCAGCATGAGGCTTGCCACCGCGACGAGCGAATACGACAAACCGTCCAACAGAATCTTGGCCAGGCTCTTCTGCATCGTGATCACGTCGAAGAAGCGGTTAACCAGCGCCGGCCCGTACTCCCCTTCCAGCGCGGACCGCTTCATCATCGGCAGCCGGTACGCAATCTCCAGTCCGGTCGCCGCGAACAGCCGCCGCTGCAGAATATCAACCGTGTAGTACTGCAGCATCGTGAAGGCGCCGTACAGCAAGAGCCCGACAGAAATCGCCCCGCACAGGATAACGAGTTGATTCGTGAAGGTGCCGAGAGATACGGCGTCGATGATTCCCTGAGAGGCCAATGGAATCACAAGCGAGAAGAGCGAGACCATCACCGCGTACATGGAGATGGTGATGACGTCCCTTCGTTCATCGCTCAGCAGCCGGAGCAGGCTTTCGAACGTCTCCCGGATATTGTCAACCCGATCGTGTGGGTCGTACGCCTCCTCCAGGCGATCCGTATACAGCGGGGGGGCATGCTCTCCATCATCCAGGAATCGCGGGGCAATGCCTTCCAGATGGAGCAGGAAAACCGTATCGTTGCGGGACGTCGCCAGGTCGTAAATCGAGTACCGACGCGTGCGACGCGAGACGAGATGCAGCGTCAGGACCTCTTCCCTGCGCGGGTCAAAACCTTCCACGATGCCGATGTTGCCATCCGGCAGCATCAACAGGTCGTACTCCGACCCCCGGTCCAGCAGATTGGTCGGGGCGACAGTACGGGGCGTCAGAATGAGCCCCTTCGCCCGACCGAAATCTGCCATCGCCTCGAAAAGCGTTTCGGGCGTGATCGTGCGGCTCTGCAGAAAAGCGCGAAGACGCTCGGGATTTACGTCGTGTTCGACGCGTTCCTCCAGGATCCCAAGTGCTTCGATCGCCTGTTCCCTCAGCTGTACGGACCGAGCCCGTCCGTTTTCGCTGCCGTCACCCGACGCCGCACTGCTAGCCCCGGCCGGTTCCTGCGCGCCGGACGACGCGTCCGCCCCGCGGGAAGATGCATCACCGTCGGACGCCTCTCCACCGTGGGAATCATGGCTGGATGTCGTCATTTCGTATCAGAGGCCGATCTGGAGACATGCACATATCACGTATATCAACGATCTGTAAAAGCCAGCAGTTCGGTCACAGACCCGTAATATGTCCACAGAACTTATACGTAATGGGTACGTGATCTCCCCTGTGATGCCGGTAGCCTCTGCAACCGGGCTAAGCTCGAATGGCGGCGTCGCTGCAATCGGCGTTGGGCACCGCGTACGAATCCGACCGATTCGCACGTTGCATGGACGCAGTCGCCGTACCCGGACTGGCTTCCACCGCTCCGGTACGTTCCCGCCAGGCCGGCTGTCGATTTACGATGGAGCCTCTTTGCCTGCCACCTGTTGGTACTTCCCCTCGCCGTCGCCCCTCTTGCCCGACACGCGCCGTCATGCAGCTTTTTCGTATCCATTGTCTCATCCCCGTTGTCGCGGCGCTCGGTATTCTCCTCCTCGCGGAGGTGCCGTTCGCCCTCGCCCAGCAGCCACAAACACCCCGCGGCCGCGCCGTACTGACGGGCGTCATCACCGACGCAGAAACGGGTGACCCGCTTCAGGACGTGAACGTCTTCATCGCCGAAAGTATGACCGGTACGGCAACCAATGCGCAGGGCCGGTTTCGTATTGAGGGCGTACCGCTCGGCGCGCACCGGCTGTACGTCTCAAGCATCGGCTACCAGTCTGCGGCGCGAAACCTGAACCTCCGCGAGGCCCGCATTTACACGGTTGACTTCGAGCTGGAGCCGGCGGTGATCGAAGGCGAAGGCGTGACCGTCGAAGCTGAACGGGACGAGAAATGGCAGGAACGGTACGCCCGCTTCCAGCGACTCTTCATCGGGGAAACGCCCAACGCAGAGGAAACCGAGATTGAAAACCCGGAAGTCCTTCGATTTGACGGTGGCGTCGGATCGCTGGAGGCCTACTCCGTCGAGCCGCTGGTCATCGTCAACCGAGCCCTCGGATATCGTGTGGAGTACTTTCTGGAGGAATTCGTCGCAACACCGGGGCGAACCCGGTACAACGGCGAGCCGCTCTTTTCCGAACTGGAAGGGTCCGTCGACGAGCGGAAGAAGTGGGAGGAAGCCCGGCGCGAAGCTTTCTACGGTTCGTTTCATCATCTCACGCTCGCCATGCTGGCCGAAAACACAGAGCGGCACGGGTTTAAACTTTACATGCGCCCGGCCTCCGGCGGCGACTTCGGCTCTGATAGCGGCCCGCTCGGGGGCGGCGCGCTGCGCTCTGGTGGGCAGCGATACCCGATCGAGGTCGGTGACATCATGAAGAATGGTGAGGTGGCGACCGAACGGGTGCTCGACTTTAACGGCTTCGTCGAAGTCGTTTACCTCGGTGAAACGGAAACGGAGGCGTACACAACATGGCGAAATCAGTACGCCTCTGACGGGATGATCCGGCGCAACACGCCGAAATTTCAGACGTCCCAGTTCTGGCTCGAGCGTGGGCCGGCAACCATCGATTACAAGGGCGACATCGTAGACCCCTACGGCGTGACGGTATCCGGTTTCTTCGCGTTCGAACGAGTTGCCGACCAGGTCCCGAAGGAGTATCGCCCGCAATGATCCGCCGGTCATGCCACGCAGCAACCATTCTGCCTTCACTGCATATTAACAGAGACGCAATCTCCGATCACCAGACGGTCTCGTGCCGATGCTCGATCGTCTGTACCCTTTGCTGACTCCCCGCGTGCTCCGGTCGCTGCTTCTGGCTGCGGCCATCTGCGCTGTTCTCGCTGCGACGGTGCCACAGTCTTTCGCCCAGGCAGATTCGACGCGATCAGGCACGGACGCCATCACGTTGACCGGCGTCGTCCTCGATCGCTCTACCGGGACGCCGCTTCCGGGGGCGCACGTCTTCATCGCTCAGTCGATGCGCGGTACCACCAGCGACGCCGATGGCCGCTTCGAACTGACCGGTATCCACAGAGGCGCGAAACGTCTCTACGCCTCCATGCTGGGCTACGAGCCGACGTCGATCGACCTGTTCCTCCGACGCGATACGACGTACACGTTCGCCCTACGCCTGCTGCCGCGTGTTATCGAGAGCCCGGGCGTGGTCGTGGAGGCCGAACGCGATCCGGACTGGTACAAGCGACTCCGGCGATTCGAACGGCTCTTCCTCGGCTCGTCCGAGTGGGCGGACGAGTGCACCATTCAGAATCCAGAGGTGCTCCGGTTTGAGTCCCGATGGTGGGGAAAGTTCACTGCGAAAGCCGTGGCGCCGCTCATCATCGAGAACCGGGCGCTCGGCTATCGCATCAAGTATTTCCTCCAGGACTTTGAAGCCAGTGGCGGTGTCATCCGCTGGGACGGTGAACCCCTGTTCGCGCCGCTTACCGCGTCGAGCATAGAAGAGGCCCGTCGGTGGAAATCCAATCGACGACGGGCGTATTTCGGCTCCTTCCGACACTTCCTCCGGGCGCTGCTGAACGACCGCCTGGACCAGGAGGCGTTTACCATCTACCGGATCCCGCGAGCAGGCATGTACCACAGCCTTCACCGCGCCGATCGACTGCAAGCCGACCGCGAAGATATCCTATCGGTCAACGCGGACGACGTGGCCGAACTCGACTTCAACGGCCGCCTCGAGGTCATCTATCGCGGCGAGCCAGAGAGCCCGAAGTACCGACACTGGTCCCGGGAGGACCGCCGACCGGCCGACCTTCAGACCTCGCAGGTAAAACTGAACGATCCCCCGGTCCGCGTCGATCGGAATGGCAAGATCGTGGAGCCGTACGGCGCGACCGTCTACCAGTACTTCGCGTTCGAGCGTCTGGCCGAACTCATTCCCCTGGACTATCTGCCGGACGACGAACCGGCTATGGTCGGCGTTGACGCGGTCGACGATGTGCGCTTCCAGCCGATTCCTCCCCCGACCCTTGAGCAGCTCCAGTCGGATCGGTCTCCATAGTCGCCGGAGGGCACAACATTTCACCACGGCCCGCCTCCGCGGTAATGCATCCCTGCCCGGCACAATCGTGAAGGATTGTCGTAGAGAATGTGCAAGACCTGTCACGGCTCACCTACCATTTCCGCCATGGACGTCCGCACTGCCGCTCACATGCCGCTCGAGCAGACCGGCACGACGAAGCACTATCGATACGACACCCGCACCACGCCGCCGGATGTATTCGAAGACCTGTCAACGACGGAGTGGAAAACGCTTTCGTGGTCCGATCTCGGGCGGCCGTACCTGGTCGACAACTATTCGTCGGAGCGAGAGAAGTGGGAGAACCGCCACGGCGAGGACATGCCTGTCGAGGTGCAGTGGGAGCACTTCAACCGTCGCTTCCACTCTCTATTCATGAAGGACCCGGACGAAGCGACGGTCCGTGCCCGGCAGGACCTCATGGATCACCTCAAAGAGGCGGATGTGCATGGCGCAATGGAGGTCGTTCGCGACCTGATGCAGGCGAAGATCTGGAATTACGTCCACCGGGTGCAGGACGCCGTCTGGGATCCACGGGGCAAGCGTGCGCTCTTCGAAGGACTGGATGTCGAGAACCCGAATATTTTATTTCTTGGTGCGGCCGACGGGTACGAGGCCATGCAACTGCTCGCCATGTACCCGGGCGGACACGCCGTCCTGGTTGACTACGACGAGTTCTGCAAAACGGATCGATTCGGGAATTTCCCCGAGGCCTACCCCTTCCTCGGCGATGATCCAGCAACGGGGTCGCACCGCGTGTACCATCGGGAGGACTTCGACATCGACTTCGTAGTGAGCGACATCCGAGACCTGGATTACGGGAAAGAGTTCGACATCGTACTCAGCGTCGGCCTTATCGAGCACTTTCCCGATGAGTACAAGCCGCTCGTGTTCGACTTCCACCGCCGCTTTCTGAAGCCGGGCGGGTACGCCATCATGACCACGCCGCGGCGCCAACTTCGGTCCAAGCTCTTCTACGTGGCGATGGGCAACCTGATGAACTACGGCTACCGGGAGCTCATGGACGCGCGACAACTCGGCCTGTACGCATACGAAAACGGGTTCGAGATCAAGCGTGCAGGCTACATCAAAGCCCACAACGGGCTCGTCACGCAGAAGCGCTAAGTCGTCCGCACGGGCGGGGACCCGGCGAGTGTACGCACGCACGGCGCGCGTCCGGAGGGTCACGCGTCACCACGTGGCCAGACGGCCGAGCCCTACCCTCATCTCAGTAACTCGCCTATGCGGTGAATGCGTCCGGGAAATGGGAAATGCTGGGCGTCTCGCCCTGGTTGAGGAGGACGGTGACCACGTCAAATCGGGATGGGGATCCTTCTAGTTGGCGCTCGTACAGGTACGCGCGAGCGACATTCGCGATGCTCGACTGCTTCTCTTCATCCACCGCCTCATCGGGCATGCCGTGCTCCAGGCTGGTCCGCGTTTTCACCTCGACGAACACAATCTCTCCTCTCCCCTTCCTCGCCTCCGGGTCGAAGCAGATGAGGTCAATCTCATTCCGCTCGAATCGATAATTCGCGTCCATTATTGTGAACCCTCGATCCGTCAGATACTCCGCAGCGAGGGTTTCTCCGCGATCACCGATTGCTTTTGTCGTCATCAATCTCGAGCTGTGAAAGGAGCGGGGACGTCGGACATGTGAGAAATGAGCGCACGATACATCTACCGGCGAGCGTTTGCGTCGGGGTCGCCCATCTCTCCCATCGTGAGCGCGAGGGTCATCATCCGCTTAATCGCCGGCACGTTCTGCCGCCGAACGTGCGGGAGCAACGCCTTGGAGAACGACTCGAACACCTCTACCAGTTCGATCAGGTCCTGCAGTCTGCCATACATCTCCTGCTCTTCGGCCGGACGATCCTCCAGGGTTTCCCCCTCTCGAACGAGATGACGGGCGCAAGCCTGGAGTTGCTCCTTCACCGGGCGAATCTCGCGGCGCTCTCGCTCGCGGATAATCTGCGCCGTCGCCTCCCACAGGTCTTTCTCCGCGACGTAAAAGTCCTTTCGCGAACCGGTCTTCCGCGTCTTGCTGACGATATTCCATTCGACCAGAGACCGCAGGTTCATGTTGGCATTGCCGCGACTGATGTCGAGGCGGTCCATAATGGCGTCCGTGTGCTGGGGCGTGCCGCTGAGGTATAGAAGAGCGTAGATCTGCGCCATCGTCCGATTGATCCCCCAGTTCGAGGCCATGTCCCCCCAGAACCCGACAATCTGATCGGTGGCGTACTCCTGACGTGCGCAGCTGTCGTCAGGCGGAGCGGGAGAATCCGCCGCGGGGGGGGGCTCCGCCGGCCGTGAGTTCTCTCGCGATGTGACAGAAGAATCGGACATGGGGACGTGATCCCGGCGGGCGCTGAGCAGGACGCAACATAACATTTGTACATGTAGGCGTACTCCTGCGCCCCCGGATCTTGTTTCCCCTGATGATGACGCCTGGCCGTTTGCATCCGAGCGCCTGCTTCGTACTTTTGACGGTGTCGAATCCGTCGGAGGGGGTCTGCTGAACCCGGCACCGGCCCTTCCGTAGATGATCAGGCGGCGCCGCCTGCGACCAACCGGCTGCGCGGGCGTATGCAATCGCGTATCGGCATACGGCAGCGGACCCGGCCCGTCTTCGCTCTTTTTCCTGCACCCGTCGTGCCCACATGATCACCCTCACCACCGATTTCGGCACCAGTGACGGCTACGTGGCCGCCATGAAAGGCGTCATGCTGTCGATTCACCCTGAGGCACGGCTTGTGGACGTGACCCACGAGATCGAGCCCCAGGATGTAATGGAAGCCGCCTTCGTTCTTCGCACGACGGTGCCCTACTTTCCCGCCGAAACCGTCCATCTGGTCGTCGTCGATCCGGGCGTCGGGACCGATCGGCGCGCCGTTGCGGTCCGATCCGGAGACCACTGGTTCGTCGGGCCGGACAACGGGGTGTTCCCCCTCGTACTGGACGATCAGGAGCCGGACGCGATCTACGAACTCGACGAGCCGGATGCGTGGCGGGCAGAAACGCCGAGCACCACGTTCCACGGACGCGATATTTTTGCTCCGGTCGCCGCGCACCTGAATGCCGGACGAAGCCCGGAAACGATCGGCAGCCCCGCCGACAACCTGCAGCCGCTCCGGTGGGCCATGCCCATCACAGACAGTCACAGCGTGCAGGGGTATGTCGCGCACGTCGACCGGTTCGGCAACTGCATCACAAACATTCGACGGAAAACCCTTCTTCGGACGGGCATCGACCCGGACGAGGAGACGCCGACCGACCGTGCTACGCCTAGCGTTGCCCTCTCGGACCTTCCTGCTCTGAAGGCGTACGTGGGGAATGCCGTCATCCGCGATCTGGACCGGACCTACGGCGCCGTCGCTGAGGGCGATCCGCTGCTTCTCTTCGGGAGCTCCGGCTTCCTGGAGGTGGCCGTCAATGCCGGAAGTGCTGCAGAACTCCTGAATATCCGAAAGGGGGACTCGATCAAGGTGGTCTTTCAAAAAGAGGCGCCCGCCGGCTAATCCACGGATTCGCCTCTTCGGTCTCCCCCTCTCCCCCCGTCCCGCATGTCTGACCGTTTGCCGCTGACGCAGCATATCGACACCCTGTACCCGATCGCCCGTGTGCTGGTCGGAGATGCCACGGCGCCGCGATTGATGCGCGAAACGTTCCGCCGGGCCGCCGCCACGCCGGTCGAGAAGCGACCTGCGGACGAGGAGGCGTGGCTGGTCGAGTTGATTCTCGAAGTCCGTGCCGGCGAGGAGACGGACCTGGACGAAGACAGCGACCGCTCCGACAACGACGATCCCCCGCTCGCCGAGACGCGCGGCTTTCGTCGCGAGGTCGCCCGGTCGGTGGCCGAACGCGCTCTTCCCGTTGCCCTGGCCGCCTGCAGCGAGCAGGAGCGGGCGCTGCTCACCCTCAAGGCGTCGGGAGCCCGCACGGACGACGTCCTGATGCCCATCGCGAAGACCATCGCCGAGGACATCGAAACGGCCGTCGACGAAGCCTACGGTGAGCTGCGGGCCGCCCTTCGCGACGTTCTCTCTGGACCGGAGCGAATGCTGATCGACACGGCGCTCCCCGACGCCAGCCTCGAAGAGGTGCTAACGGCCTACGTCACGGATGCGTACCACCCCGCTCCCGCCCGGCTTCGCTCGGACGTCGCGGCGGTCGTCGACCGCGAGAATGCACGCCGGCAGGGGGACGAGGCGGACGCACCTACTCAGCGCACGCCGCAGGAGGATCGGCTGACCATGCACCTCCGGCGGACCGGCGTCGCCCTTCTTATCCTGCTCGTGATCGGGGGGGCAGCCTATGGGATCGCCGTCTCGTTGACGCCATCGTCTGGACCAGCCCCGCAGCCGACCCCGACCTCGCTCGTCGAGTTCTCTGTCGACCGGGTCGATGGCGTGAAGCCGCTCCTTCGATCCAGCGACCCGGACTCCATCGCCGCGGCCATTCGAGACCGCTTCGGTCGCACCGTCAAGATTCCCCAGGTTCGTAATGCGCGTGTTGTGAGCGTCGGCGCCCTGACCGTCGATACCACGACGGTTCCCGCCCTTCTCTACGCCGACAGCAGCGGGACGGGGACGATCACGACCTACGTCTACAGCTACGTGCTGATTGACCGGATCTCGCGAATCGCTACGCTGGACAACGACCTCGCTCGCGGACTCGACACCGCGGATAGCATCCTGACCCGGCAGTCCGGGGAGGCCCAACTTTCGTTGTGGCGCCAGCGCGACGACATTTTCGTGGCCGTATCGCCGTCCGGCGGTGCGCCGCTGTCGGATCGGATCCGACCGGCAGAATGACGCCCGGGCCACCGGCTACCCGGCTCGCGGGATCTCGACGCGAAAGCGGGATCCTTCGCCCGGCGCGGACTCCATGAGTCGAATGGAGCCCTCGTGGTATTCTTCTACGACCCGCTGCGCCAGGCTGAGGCCGAGGCCCCATCCCCGCTTCTTGGTGCTGAACCCGGGGCGAAAAATGTTGCGCCATTCCCGCCGATCGATCCCGCACCCGGTGTCGCGAACATCGATGTTGATGAACTCGCCGTCGTCGAAGCCGGTGACTTCGATCCGCCCGTCTTCATCGATCGCATCCAGGGCGTTCTTCAGGAGGTTCTCGATGACCCAGGCGAAGAGTTCTTCGTTCACGCGAGCCACAACCGGGTCCGGCATGTCCACGTCGATCGTCACCCGACGGCCGCGTCGCGGTGCCCGCCGGCGCACGTAGTCGGCCGTTTGCTCGACGATTGGGCCCAGGTCCCGCTCTTCCAGCTTCGGCATCGAGCCAATATCGGAGAACCGGGCCGCGACGCGGTTCAGGCGCTGAACGTCCTTGTCGATCTCCTCTACAGCGTCCATTCGCTGCGCCTCGTCAAGGTCCGGCATTCGCAGAATCTCGGTCCACCCCATCAGGCTGGAGATGGGCGTTCCGAGCTGGTGGGCAGCCTCGCGGGCCATCCCCACCCACAGATTGCTCTGCTCACTCCGGCGGACATATGAGAAACCGACGTACCCGACGCCAATGAACAACCCGACGAAGAGAAGCTGAATGTAGGGAAACCAGCGGAGCTCCGTGACGAGGGGCGACTCGTCGTAGTGGACGTACTGCGTAAGCTGCGCTCCGTTGGCGCCCGCTACGCCACGGAGGTCGATCCGAATCGGGATCGGCTCGTACGTCGCGTCCATTTTCCGACGCATCCGTTTGAGCTGTCGAACGGCCCGGGCGGAGTCCTCCGCCGGCAAACCGGAAAGCGTCTCCGGCACGTCGACGTTCCGCCAGAACTTGGGCTCCTGCCGGAGGGAGTCCGTGATAATCGCGGGGATCGAGAAGGGATTGGGTTCGAGGATTTCGTTCAGGATGAAGTCGAGTTCGCCCGTCGGAGGCATCGTTTCCGCCCATGCGACCGCATCGCGCAGCCTGGCTGCCTCGTCGGGCGTCAGCGTCCCCGCTCCCCCAGAGGCTGCAGGTGGACCCGTAGCGCCGTCCCTCCCGGCGGCGACCGCGCGGAGATAGGCGTCGAGATCCTTCAGCTCACGCTGATACGGATTCGTCGTGCGCTGCTGGGCCTGTGCAACCTGGGCCTGTGCATCGGCCCACAGCTGGATGACCGACTGCTCCCGATCCCGAAGCCGGTCCACGAGGCGCTGCGTATAGGCGAGCGACGCAAGAGCGATCACTCCGGCGAACACGATGAGGCCGAGCTTGAGTCGTACCGAGAGCCGGTAGGCTTTCATAGAAGTACTGATCGGTCGGGCAGGTCTGAACACCGCGATACCGTGCACGCTGCGACGCCGAAGACGATCCGGTCAAGCCCCGCCCGAGGGCGGAATGGATTAGGGATTACGGATTAGGGATTGCCGATTGCGTTGGGGCGTTGGGGCGTTGATGCGTTGATGCGTTGGGACGTTGATGCGTTGGGACGTTTAGTGTTGCACCCCGTGGCGAACCGACCGTCTCGACCGAATTTCGTGGGTTTGAGAATTCGGGATTTAGAATTGGGAATTTGGAATGGGGAAGTGGGATCTTGACCCTGGGACTCGAACGGCGTGCCCGTATCGTATCAGCCCAGAACCCAGAATGTTGAACTCTGAACCTTGAACCCGTAAACGAAAAACGCCCCTGTCGGCGGTGGGGCCGAGAAGGGCGCTTGGTACTGAACAGCTTGAAACGTCAGTCGCCGTTCGCATTAGACGAGGTTGCGTTCCGGGGCCTGGATGATTTGCTGGCGCTTCGGTCCGTTCGAGACCATGCTGACGCGCACACCGATCTCCTCGGCGACGAAGTCGAGGTAATCCTGGGCTTCGCTCGGGAGGTCGGCGTATGAGCGAACGCCGGTAATGTCTTCCTCCCATCCCGGGAGCGTTTCGTATACCGGGTCGACCTTCTCGAGGGTGTGCGCCTCGCTCGGGAAGCGGCGCGACTCTTTCCCGTTATACCGGTAGGCCACGCACACCTTCAACGCGTCGAAACCGCTCAGCACGTCCAGCTTCGTGACGGTCAGCTCGTTGAACCCGTTGATCATGGCCGTGTAGCGCAGTGCCACCAGATCGAGCCAGCCGCAGCGTCGCGGACGCCCGGTTGTGGCACCGAACTCCGCGCCGATCTTGCGCAGTCGCTCGCCGGTGTCGTCGAACAGTTCTGTCGGGAAGGGCCCGTTGCCCACGCGTGTGCAGTAGGCTTTTGCAATGCCGATCACGCGATCGACGGCAGTCGGCGGCACGCCGAGTCCAGTGCAGCAGCCTCCGGCGGTCGGGTGGCTCGACGTAACGTACGGGTACGACCCGAAGTCGACGTCCAGCAGTGATCCCTGCGCGCCCTCGGCAAGCACGTGCTTCCCTGCGGCCAGCTGCTCGTTCAGGTACTCCGACGTATCCGTCACGTACTCGTCGATGATCTGATCGAACTCGACGTACTTCTCGACGATCTGGTCGACGTCGAGCACTTCGGCGTCGTGAACGTGCTGGAGAATCTGGTTTTTCTCCTGAATGGACCGGCGGAGCTTCTTCCGAAGAACGTCCCGGTCCAGCAGATCGACGACCCGGATGCCCGTTCGGGCGAACTTATCGGTGTACGACGGCCCGATGCCGCGGCCGGTCGTCCCGATGGCATCATCGTCGTCGTTGGACGTTCGCGCCTTCTCCCGCGCCGCCTCGATCGCCTTATGATACGGCATGATCAGGTGCGCATTGTGGGAGATCTTTAGACGACCTTCCACGTCGACGCCGAGGGCCTGGATCTTGTCGATCTCCTGCATCACCGCCTCCGGGTCCAGCACCACGCCGTTTCCGATGACGCAGGTCACGCCCGGATGAAAGATTCCGCTCGGGACGAGGTGCAGCACGAACTCTTCGTCCTCGCCGTTCTCGTTTTCCCAAACAATGGTGTGACCGGCGTTGGCGCCGCCCTGGTACCGGGCGACGACGTCGGCGTCGTTCTGGCTGAGGAGGTCGACGATCTTTCCTTTTCCTTCGTCGCCCCACTGGCTTCCAATTACAATGGAGACCGGCATAAACTGGGTGTCGTTCGTTTAAATGAGGATGGTAGCGCACATGGCTCGTCACGGCCGGGACCCGCCCATTGGCTGCGACCCCGGTCCGCCCTACGCGGCGGCCTTCTCCACCCGATGCCGCAGCTCGACCAGTACGGGCGAGGCGACGAAGATGGAGGAATACGTTCCGATCATGACGCCGACGATGAGTGCAAAGGAGAACCCTTTCAGCACCTCTCCGCCGAAGAAAAACAGAATGGTCACCACGATAAGCGTCGTGGTGGAGGTCACAACCGTTCGGCTGAGGGTGTTGTTGATGGACCGGTTGACGATCACGTCGAATTTCTCGGTCTTTAGCATGTTCGATACCTCACGCACGCGGTCGAACACAACGACCGTATCGTTCAGCGAATAACCGACGATGGTGAGGAAGGCCGCGATCACCGCCTGATCCAGCTGGAGCGAAAACGGCACCAGCCCCGCCAGGAGTGAGAACAGCCCGAGGACGATCGTCACGTCGTGCACCAGCGCGGCTACAGCACCCATGCTGTATCTCCACTCGAATCGCACCAGGATGTACAGGAAAATGATCGCCAGGGCGCCCATGACGGCGTATAGAGCGCCGCGCTTCAGCTCTTCAGCGAAGCGCGGACCGACGTTGTCCGTCTTCACGATCTTGGGCTGGACGCCGGCAAACTGACTCTCGATGGTCGAGGTCACCATTTCCTCAGCTTCGCTCGTTCCCAGCTCCGTCGATGTTCGGACGAGAAGGCCGGTTTCGCCAAACGTTTTCACCTCCGGGTCCGAGCCCAGCGGGGCGGCCAGCGCCGCGCGGACGTCCGTCGCTTCGAGCTCACCGACGTTCTCGACGACGATCTCGATCCCGCCGCGAAAGTCGATGCCCATCTGCAGGCCTCGCGTGACCAGCGAGCCTACGCTGAGAAGAAGGAGAATGCCGGAAATGATGTAGCCGACCCGGCGATTCGGGATGAAAGAATAACTTGCTTCTTCAAAAATGCGCATGTCAGATCAGGATTGTGCTCCATGATGGAGCGGGTTCTCGACCGCGGGATTAACGGCGGCAGTCGTGATGCAGGCGATGAATGAGCCGAAGACGACCGGGACCCGAACCGACCAACGCCGGCCGGGCCCGTACGACGGCGTCCGTGTCAGCCGTAGCTGACCTTCATCTTCCGCTCCAGAATCATGTAGTCGAACACGAGACGCGTGACGATAATCGCCGTGAAGAGCGACGACAGAATTCCGGCCATCAGCGTCACCGCAAAGCCCTGGATGGGCCCGACGCCGAAGGAATACAGAATCACGCCGACGAAAAACGTCGTGATGTTGGCATCGAGAATGGCGCTGAGGGCCTTCTCGTAGCCAGACGAAACCGACGCCCGGAGCGTCTTGCCAGCGTTCCCCTCCTCGCGTATTCGGTCAAAGATCAGGACGTTCGCGTCCACGGCCATACCGATGGTCAGGACAATCCCGGCGATCCCCGGCAACGTCAATGTGGCGTTGAAGCCGGCCAACACACCGAAAATCAGGATCACGTTCAGCAGCAGCGCGATGTCAGCCACGACACCGCCCGTCCGGTAGTACAGGATCATGAACAGCGCCACGAGGAGCAGTCCGACCACGACCGAGATGAATCCCGCGCGAATGGAGGCTTCACCGAGACTCGGCCCGACCGTGCGCTCCTCAACGATGTCAACGGGCGCGGGGAGAGCGCCAGATTTCAGCACCGTCACGATATCCTGGGCTTCCTGCCGCGATTCGAGGCCTGTAATCGACGTCCGGCCCCCGGCAATCTTCTCGTTGATATTCGGATGCGAGACAACGTATCGGTCGAGAACGATCGACACCTGGTTGCCGACATTGGCACCGGTGATCCGGGACCAGACCCGCGCGCCTTCCGCGTTCATGGTCATCGACACGCTCGGCTCGTTGGTTTGCTGGCTAAACTCGACGGACGCATCTACGACAACGTCCCCGGTCAGCTCTGCGTCGCGCTTCACGCCGAGCAGGCTGTAGATCTCCTGTGCGTTCTGCGTGGTGGCAACCGGTGCAGAGGACCACAGCATCTCGATATCGCCCGGGATGATGCGCGCCGCACCCGGTCGCTTCAGGAGTTCGTTGATCGTCGCGGTATCCTGCGCGGTTGCCCACGCAAGGGTGGTCGGGCGTCCCTGCGGAAGGAACTGCTGGACGGCCTCAACGAACGGGTTGCTGGGACCGGCGGCATCCGGCTCCGTGCTTGGGCCCGTCAGGGAGGTCCCCTGCTCGGACGTGTCCGACTCGGAGAGCTGCGTTCCACCCGTGAGGTCCGTCCCGGCCTCGGCCCCATCGGTGTCTTCAGCAGCACCGGCAGCGGTGTCGGCGGCAGCGGCCTCTTCCGCAGCAGCAATTGCGCTATCGGACGGCTCGTAGTACTGGATCAGCCGCTGAGCGACCTGCTGGAGACGATCGGGCTGTGCCATCAGCCGGAATTCCAGCTGGGCGGTGCCCTTGAGCAACTCACGGATACGATCGGGATCGTCGATCCCCGGAAGTTCCACCACGATCTGACGGTCGTCTTTTCGCTGGATGGACGGCTCGGTCACGCCGTACCGGTCCACACGATTCCGGACGATCTCCATGCCACGCGTCACGGCTTCGTCCGCCTGATCGCGCAGCCAGCTTACAACCGCATCGTTTTCGGATCGCCGCGTGATGTTGTCGTCCTCATTGCGGAAGTACCGCGAGAGGCGAATGGTCGGATCACGTTCCTCCATCTCCTGGACAAACGCGTCGACCACCGGAAGCTCTTCCCCCTCGGCTCGGTCGATCGCGTCGTTCAGCGCGGCGTCAAAGGTGGAGTCCCGATTCGTGGCGAGCTGGCCGATGAGCTGACCGGTCTGCACCTCAAGCGTGACGTGCATGCCGCCGAGCAGGTCCAGACCCAGCTTCAGCGACTCGGACCGCGCCTGCTGGATGTTCTGCCGGTTATCGTTCATGTAGACGGAGCGCTCCTCCGCCGACATGTCGCTCATCTTCTGGGAGTAATACAGCGATTGAAAGCTTGGAAAGAGCGACCACAGGCAGAGCCCGAGGAACGCTATTGTCGTAAAGATTCTAAATCCGTTTCCCTTCATGGGCGTGGCAATATTCGTAAGATGGTGTTGCGTTGGGCGCGCCGACCGAGGGCTGGACGGTCACACACCGGATGCGGAATGCGGACAGAGCGTCCGCGAAGGACGCAGCCGGAAGAGACCGCCCCGGGCAGGGTCGGAAGAAAGCGTGGGCGTCGGTCTGCCTATCAGGTCCGCCGCACGTTATCCCGTAGGCTGGAAACGGCGCTGGCGGGGCATCGAGCGGACACGCAACGACGGCTCGGCCGGACAGCGACAGCACGCTGCGACGGCGCGAGATCGAGCTGTTGATGCTGCACGCGCGGCGCCGATGCATCGGCGGGCAGAACCGACGCGGATGTCGTACCGGGACGGGTACGAGGACGTGCTACGGACCGAGCGGCTGAGCCGACCAGAGCGTCCGCAGAAGATGGCCCCACGTGCGAGAAGAAATGTCGTGCGGGGCGAAACCGGACGACGCTGCTACCCGGAGCGGGACGTCCGGGATGGGTGGTGTGCCGGCCACACGCGGCGATCCCGTCGGTACGGGCGCTGATGGCGTAGCCTGATACCTCGGCAAAATGGCGGGCGGCGTTCCCTGCATCGCCCGGTACCGGAGGTGCGAGAAGAGAGTGGCGGCCTCGACATCCGTCGCTTTGAAAAGCGCACTCAGCGTCGGAAGCGCCGGAGCGTCCGGGGAGGCAACCAGTTGCTCGTACGTCGTTGCAAAAGCATGGGTATACGCACGGAGCGAGTGCGGTGCCTCCTTCGCAGCGACGTCCAGTGCCCGGTCAATCGCAGAGGATGCCGGCGCGCTGAGCTGCTGGGACAGGTGCGACCGCAACCATTCAGCGCGCTCATCCGATAGCTGCGACTGCTCCGGCATGTGCACCGCGAGGAGCGGCACCATCGCCGCGACCAGAACGGTCACGACGACGCGGCTAAGCCATGTGGAGCGCAGGTGGTGCATTGAGCGCAGAGATTGGTCGCAGGGCAAATCCCTCATCGCGAGACGACAGGTCCCGCAGGAACAGTTGGAGGAATAACGTATCGATCACGATTGTTCCTCTCAAGCTGCTCAGATGAAATGCCTGGGGAACGTGCGCGACGTCGCCAGAGCCTTCGCATCGCCTGACCGAGCGCCGTTACCGATTCCACTGTACGATCTCGTCAAGCTCCTTCCGGGACAGGTCGGGCACTTCAACGCCCTCCGCCGGAAAGCCAATCGGGAAGAGAATGTACGGTCTCTCGTTGTCGGGCCGATTCAAAATGTCTCCCAAAAATCGCATCGGCGCCGGCGTATGCGTGAGTGTGGCCAGGCCCATGTGGTGGAGCGCGGTAATAAACATCCCGCAGGCAATGCCGACGCTCTCCTGAACGTAGTAATGCTTTATCTTCTCCCCGTCCGCGTCCACACCGTAGTTCTGCGCAAAGCACACGACGATCCACGGAACGGTTTCGAGGAACGGTTTCTGCCAATCGGTTCCGATGGGGTGAAGGGCCTCCAGCCACTCATCGGTCATCCGCTCCTCGTAGTTTTTCTTTTCCTCCTCCTCCACCGCTGCTCGGATCTCGCCTTTCAACGTATCGTTGTTCACCGCAACGAATGTCCACGGCTGACGATGAGCCCCACTCGGCGCAGTGCTGGCCGTCCGGATCGCGTACTCAATTAATTCCCGCGGCACGTCGCGATCGGAAAAGTCCCGTACAGAGCGTCGGCGATTCATTTCCTCAAAGAAGGACCGGGCACGCTCGTGCATCTCGTTCGGAGTGTGGGTCTCGAAATCGAGCGGTTCCGGTGTGTAAGGCATGGAGGCAGCGGTGGCATGACCGGCATCAGTGGAAAAGGATAGGCAATCGTTTCGCATCTGCGTTGCCCAGCGTTACGGCGCGTTACAGAAATCGGCGCCTTCTCACGTAAAGACAGCCGATCGTGCCGACGTCTGGGGTGCCGGGGCGAGCTCCAGTTGCAGAAGTCGGCCCGGCTTCTGAACATAGGGATCGCGTCTACACAAAGTCGATCTTCTCCTCCGTCCGCAATCCTATGCCCGTTCCCGCCCGCATCCCGCCGGATAACCTGCAGAGCCTGATGACGGTCGACGGGTTGCATCTTGTCACCAGACACTGGGCCTGCCCCACCCCCCGAGGGACCGTACTGCTCGTACACGGCTACGGCGAGCATAGCGGGCGCTACGGCCACGTGGCCCGGGCCATGAACGAGCATCACGTTGAGGTCTACGCATATGACCAGCGGGGCTACGGCCGCTCGGAGGGCCCACGGGCGTTCGTACGCTCCTTCGACGCGTACGTTGACGATCTCGATCTGGCGATCAGCCACGTTCGCCGCCGCATCGGGGACCGCCCGCTGTACCTGTTCGGGCACAGCATGGGCGGTGCCGTCGTGCTCCTTTTCGCGCTTGAACGGCAGATCCGGGACGTGGCGGGACTCCTCCTCAGCAGCCCCGCCATCGAGGTCGACCCTGACATCGCACCGTTCCTTCGAAAAATCGCTCGCTTCGTCGGAGCCGTCCTGCCCCGTCTTCCGGTGGTGACGTCTCCCGAGGGCCGCATCTCCAGGGACCAGGACGTGGTGGACGAAGCCGAGCAGGACCCCCTCAACTATCACGGCCGCATCCAGGCGCGCACCGGGGCGGAGATCCTCCGCGCGAACCAGCGGATCCAGAAGCAACTTCGCACGCTTCTACTTCCCTTCCTCGTCTTTCACGGGACAGCCGACGTCGTGACGAGCCCGGAGGCGAGCCGGCGCCTGTACGATCAGGCCGCGTCGGACGATAAGACGCTACACCTGTACGACGGCCTTTACCATGAGACCTTTAACGAGCCGGAGCGCGACGACGTCATCGCCGACATCTGCACCTGGCTCGACCACCGGCTCCCGAAGGCAGCAGAGCAGGTGAAATAAATCCTCGCAGCGTGCCCACCGGCTCCGGCTCACGCGCGTCGCATGAATCGCAGCACGACACCTGGCTTATCGAAGCTCGAAGGTCACCTGCACGGTGGCTTCGACCGTGATGCGACCGGCAGCGAACGCCTCCGGCTCGCCGCCCGCTTCGCTTGATTTAACGGCCATCGCGTCCAGGGAGACACTCATCCGGGGCTGCGGCGCTGAGTACTGCTGTTCGCGGATCTGCTGGACCGGCCCGAGCGACGCACCCAGGGTCGACGCCAGCAGTTCGGCTTTGCCGCGGGCCGACTCGGCCGCCTTCTGCAAGGCCTCATTCCGAATCGCCGTTCGATCCTCGATATCATACTGGACGCCGTCCAGTCGATTGGCGCCCTGCTCCACAACACTCGCGATTAGTTCCGGCAGCCGATCGAGATCCGAAACCTCGACCCGGATCCGCCGCGTCGCTTCGTACCCAAGCTCTTCGGTCTCACCCGTCTGACGGTTGTATCGACGCTGCGGCTGGAGCGTCAGGGACTGCATCTGAATGTCGCCCTCCTCGATGTCGAGCGCACGCACGGCATTCATGGCGCTCTGTGCGGCATCGGCGTTCTGCGACCGAGCCGCTTCGGCCGTCTCCGCCCGCGAGACGATGGCGAATCGAACGTTCGCCCGGTCCGGCTCCGCGGAGGCCTCCCCCTCTCCACTGACCGTGATCGTTCGCTGGGAGGCGGGCGCGTCGGACTGAGCCATCGTGGGCATGGGTAAGGCGAGAGCGACGAGGAGGATCGGAAGAAAGGAAAGCGACAGATTCCGCATGGCAACTGGACGGATGGTTTCGGAGAATCGCAAGGCCGGCCGCAGAGGAACGTTGCCCCCGCGGGACCGGAAGGTATCGACGCGTGCGTTCAAACGACAAACCCACCGGAATTCGTACCGGTCGGTCCCGCACCTGCATGAATCTTCGACAGCTCACCACCAGTGGCGGTCGAAGCGCCCGTCGATCGGAAGGCGCGCCGTGAGACGGACGTAGGACAGGTCTTCCCATTCATCCACGGACGACGTCAGCGTGATTGCGTAGTCGAGTCGAAGATACACCAGATCGACGCCGAGACCGGCTGCGGTCGTGTTTACCTCGAAGGTCTCATCCGCGATTTTCCTGCCCAGGCGAAGCGATACCAGGTCGAGCGCCGTCACTTCAACCCCGACGTGCTTCACAATCTGCCCCCACGCACCAACGGTCGTCACTTGCCTAACCCCGTCCCCGTCCAGGAAAATCTCCGTATCGGCCGGCTTCCACGACTGTACCAGTGCAGCGAATGGATTGGCAGCATCGATACCGCCGGTGCCCGAATTCTCGAGACGCACCATTTCTTTGGCTAAACCGAGATGACCGGTCAGCACCACCGCCGGCCGTCCGTATGGTTTCGCGCCCGACTCGTAAACGAGTGCTCCGCCGAGATGGAGGCGGGTCGGGGTAGCCACTTCCACGTCGCCGATTCTGCCGCCGGAGGGGCTCCCTCCTTCAACAATGGTGCTGTTCGGTCCAAAGTCGGTCAGCGATAGACCCACGCTCGGACGCCATTGTCCACCGGATGAAAGAGTCCGCTCCCACTCGCCGTAGATCCCGAGGTCGAGCGTGACGCTCCGCGCGTCATCCACGTCCAGTTGAGCAAATCCCTCCGCGCTGTAACCAATGGCGGCGCCGGCCGTCCACGTGTCCGTCAGATCATAGGCTCCGAACGCCTTGATCGTGCGGTGGCGCTTGTCGATCGTCTCAAGCACCCGGCCATCCCCACTCCTCTGTTCGAAGGTCCCGTAGGAGAACTGAATAAACTGGAGTCCCGCTGCCCATCGACCGGACCGGACGGTCACGAACGGGCTCATCAGGGTCTGATCGAAAATAAAATCGGACTGGAGGAACGGATCCACTCCGAGGTCGATGCCTGACTCAACAAACCCCTCCCGCCCGATGGCGGCCGGGTTCACATCGACAGCTCCCGGTCGTCCCCGAAGCGCGACCGTACCGCCCCCCATGGCATACTGACCGGGATCGTTCACAATTGATAGACCGAGATAATTCAGCGTACGGTTGGAAAACAAAGACTCTCCAGATTGAGCGACGGAGACGCTCACCGGAAACAGCAGAAAAGTGGCAAGCAGGATTGCACAGGCGCGGCGCGGCATGACGGAAGAAGAGGATTGAGAAAGGGGGTGTGGACGCGGAACTCAAACAGCATCCGGTAGCGCGGCGGCTGCACGATCCGGACGTCTGAGACTAGCACGGTCCACCGCTATACATCGTTACGATCCGCAACCGGGATAGCAGAAGCTGTTTTCCGCAGGAGCAAGGTTTCCTTCACCCGGTGAGTACACCAGATGAATGAAAGGCAAACCTGCGTTCGCATGAATGAAGGCATCTTTAAACCCGTCATGTTGCGCACACTTGCATCGGATCCGAGCGATGTATTACCTGTTGCGGAGGCTTGTAGCCTTCCCCCTTCCGTCCCTCCCCTTTCGAGAGCACGATCTATGAAACAGAGATACCGCGTTTCCCTGATTGCTTTATCCATCCTGTTCATCTTTTGCCTTCCCATCAGCCTTCCACCTGCTGCTGCACAGTGCGCGAATGTGACCATCAGTGAGGATGTGGAGAACGTCACCCGAAGCCAGCTAACTGACAGCGGGTGGGAAATTTTTGGTACATCGATTACGTCGACCGACCCGATCGACGGTCAGCAGAGCTTTCGTACCAGCGGTGCCAACGGCAACGATCCGGGAGACAACCGGGTCGTTCGCAGCCCATACGTTTCGATCGACGGAGACGTGTGCGTCGAATTCGAGTATTTGCCCAATAGCCCGGGCAGCAACACGTTTCTCCGCATTGTTCTTATCACGCGAGATGATTCGTACTTCCCCCTGGATGAGGTCGGCCTCAGTGGGGTGACGACGCTTCAGGCGTACCAGCACACGTTCACCGAGTCCGAAATCACGAATGCCGTCGGTGGTTCGATCGACCGAGCCCGAATCGCCATCGAGTTTAACGGCGACAATGCCGGCGGGCGCACGCTGAAAATCGATAATGTCGCGATCACAGAAACCCCTGTGTATGATCGAGGCACGGACGACTACAGCAACCGGGCTCCGACGGTCACCGATGAGACCTACACCACGACGTGGGGCGAGTCGGTCCAGGGCAACGTGCTCTCCAACGATTCGGACCCGGACATCGTGGACGGATTCGATGACGGCCCGCTCATCGCGACGATACTAAGCGGCGTGAGCAATGGGACGCTGACCTTCAACAGCGACGGATCCTTTGAGTACGCGCCCACATCCGACGGCACCGACAGCTTCGAGTACGAAGTCTGCGACGACGGCTTCGACCCGGAGTGCGCCACCGGCGTCGCGGACTTCAACACCGCGATCCCCGTCGAACTCGGCACCTTCACCGCAACGGCAGACGGACGGTCGATCGTGCTGCGCTGGACGACGCTGTCAGAGACGAACAACCGGGGGTTTTATATTGAGCACCGGTCCGGTGCCGGCTTCAACGCCATCGGCTTCGTCGAAGGACAGCACACGACGACCGAGTCCACCACCTATCGCTTTGCTGTCGACAATCTTGACCCAGGCGATAACACGTTCCGGCTCCGGCAGGTCGACGTAGATGGCGACGTCGAATACTCGCCAGAGGTTACCGCGCGCATCGATCTCGACGAGGCGCTGACATTGGAGCTTTCGGGACAGAATCCCGTTCGCACGCAGAGTTCGGTCACCTATGGCTTGGAAACCGCGGAGCCGCTCGTGATCGACCTGTTCGATGTGCTGGGCCGCCGCGTTCGGACACTGTACCGCGGCACACCGGCGCCGGGGCAACTCCACACGGTGAACGTCTCCGCCGACGGACTCGCGCCGGGCCGATACCTCATTCGGGCCCGAACGGCCTCGCGCCAGGTCACGCAGCCGATTACGGTCGTTCAGTAGCAGTTTATGCCCGAAAGAGGGTTCGATCGCACGGCCCCAGGTCCGGGCTACGCAATGTAATGTGACGCACCAAAAAAAGCGCCTCGCCGGCAATCGGCAGAGGCGCTTTTTATATCGATCGAGTGCGTCGGGCTGATCGGATGCGGTCAGGCGTCTTGTCCCGCCCCTGATCCAATCAGAACCTGTTTGGCGGACAGCCTTTGGCCCCCAAGGGTACGGACCTCCCGAGGTCGGTCCTCGCAACGCTCCAAACACTGGATCGTCTTGGATCTAGCGCTGCGTGTTCACTAAGCCAGTGCCAAATGAAAACCTTCGGCCCTATCGGAGGCGTAAGCTTCTTACCTTGTTTTTTGCGATCCATCCGCCAAACAGGTTGTCCACCCTCCACAATCAACTACCGACCAACGAACCCTACGGATGCAGACGTCCAATCGTCCGGGGGAACGGAATCGTTTCCCGGACATGCTCCCGGCCGCAGAGCCAGCCGATCGTGCGCTCCAGCCCGAGCCCGAATCCGCTGTGCGGGACGGACCCGAACTTGCGGAGGTCGAGGTACCAGTCGAAGACCTCCTGCGGAAGACCATGCGCGTCGATTTGCTCTTCCAGGAAGTCGAGGTCCGTTGCGCGCTCTCCGCCACCGACGATCTCGCCGTATCCCTCTGGGGCCAGCACGTCCATGCCGAGCGCCAGGCGATCATCCTCCGGGTCGCGCTTCATGTAGAACGCCTTGATCTTCGCCGGGAAGCGGTGCACGATTATGGGGCGATCGAAGTGCCAGGTGAGCACCGTCTCGTCGCTTCCCCCGAAGTCGCTCCCCCACTCGAAGTTCTGAGCAGAGGCCTTCCAGTCCGGCAAGTTGCGAAGGGCTTCCTCGATCTCATCGATGCGCTTGTTGATCTCAATTTCGCGCTGATCGATCTGCCGCTTCCGCCACTTCTTCGCCTGCCCGCGCTCCTTCTGGTTGGCCTCCTTCTCTTCTTGCAGATCCGTTTTCTCCTGCTTTATCGACGCGATCCGGTCGTCGATCATGTCGGCCGTTTCATCGCTCCGGAGGATCTCAACGGCTTCGTCGTAGCTGACGCGCGGGAACGGTGCCTGCACCTTCTCAAGCGCCTCCGTGTCGCGCTCCAACGCCTCCAGTTCGGCCTCACAGTCGCGAAGAACGGTCTGGACGACGTGGCTGACGAACTGCTCCGCCAATTCCATATCCATCTCCAGGTCGTAAAACGCCATCTCCGGCTCGATCATCCAGAACTCCGTCAGGTGACGACGGGTCTTTGACTTCTCCGCTCGAAACGTTGGGCCGAACGTGTAGATCTTGCCGAGGGCCATTGCCATCGCCTCTCCGTGCAGCTGCCCGCTCTGCGTCAGGTAGGCGCTCTGGTCGTCGAAGTAATCCAGTTCGAAAAGCGTAGACGTGCCTTCGACAGCGTTCCCCGTCAGAACCGGAGCATCCATCTGAATGAATCCGCGGTCCTGGAAAAACTCATGGATCGCCATGATCGCACGGTTCCGTACCCGCATCACCGCCCACTGGCTCTCACTACGCAGCCAGAGGTGCCGGTTGTTCATCAGGAAGTCGATCCCGTGCTCCTTCGGCGTGATCGGGTAGTCGCCGGATGAGCCGATCGTCTCGATGGCTGACACCTGGATTTCATAGCCCCCGGGGGCGCGATCATCTTCGGACACGGACCCGGTCACGGCAAGCGCCGCCTCCTGGCTCGCAGCGTCCGCCGCCTCCCAGGACGCGTCGTCGACGCTGTCCTCGGCTGCCACGCACTGGACGAAGCCCGAACCGTCGCGCAGGATCAGGAAATAGAGTCCCTTCGAGCCCCGCTTATTGTGGAGCCAGCCCTTGAGGGTAACGGTCTCACCGACGTGGTCGGGCAGGTCTTCGATCCGGGTGAAGTCGTCGATCGGGTCGGACGCGTGGGACATTCAACAACAGATGGATGGGTGGATGGAGACGTGAAGGTGCACCGGGATAGCGCTCGCCGCCCGGTCAGCCCATGCGTGATACACGACGGGACGATCATGTTCCGGCATGGAAGGGGCCTGCTGCACCGGTTCCGCGGCGCACGCGCCGGCAGGCCACGTGAACGAGTTTCGCCGTTCGGCGTTGTGCATGACCGTCACCTGCCTGCCCTCTTTCTTCGCGCAACGCGGCCTGCACATGCGTTTCCCCTTCGCTCCTGGAACGACCGACGACGCGACTCCATCCGGCGTTCGTTGCTCCGGGGTCGCCATCCTCGTCCCCATTCTGCTCCTCGTCACCGCCCTCGTCGCGCCCCGAACCGGCCTCGGTCAGGACCTGCTGGTTCATATGGACGACCGGCAGACCAATCACCTGAAGGCCTATGGCGCGGCGTTCTGGGCGCTGGAACAGGGCATTTCCGTGGATTGGCTGCTTAACTATCGTGGCGGATCGTTCATGCTCCCGGCTTCCCCGTCGGCACGGCAGGAGCTCCGCGTCCGAGGAGTCTCATTCGAAGCGCTCGATGGCGGCGCCGCCTCGGAGGTCATCGCAACGGTCGAAGCGGACGGGAGCAACATGTCGGTCGTGCGACTCGAGAAACCGCCCAAGATCGCCGTCTACGCGCCCGACGCCACCCTTCCCTGGGACGATGCCGTGCTTCTCGCGCTCACCTACGCCGAGGTCCCGCACGACATGATCTACGACGCGGAGGTCCTCGACGGCAAGCTCTCTGACTACGACTGGGTCCATATGCATCATGAGGACTTTACCGGCCAGTTCGGGAAATTCCTCCGGTACCGTAACCAGTCCTGGTACATCAAGCAGCAGCAGGAAGCGGAATCCCTGGCCCGAGAACACGGCTTTCGCAAGGTGAGCGAGTTGAAGCTGGCCGTCGCCGAACGCATCCGGAGCTACGTCGCGCAGGGCGGTTTCCTCTTCTCGATGTGCTCCGGCACGGACACGTTCGACATCGCCCTCGCGGCCCACGCCACCGACATCGTGCCGCGCGAGTACGACGGAGACCCCGTCGACCCGGATGCCATGGACAAGCTGGATTACTCGCATACCCTGGCGTTCGAGAACTTCCAGCCGAACTTCAACCCGCACGAATACGAACATTCCAACATCGACGTCGGCCCGCCCCCGCCGCAGTTGAGGGACCCGTCGCTCGACTACTTTACACTGTTCGAGTTCAGCGCGAAGTGGGATCCGGTGCCGACCATGCTGACGCAGAACCACGTGGCGACGGTGAAAGGATTCGTCGGACAGACGACGGCCTTTAAGAAGAGCCTGGTCAAGGACGACGTGGTGATCCTCGCCGAGGCACCGAACCGGGACCAGGTGCGCTACCTCCACGGCACCGTGGGTCAGGGTACGTTTACGTTCTACGCCGGCCACGACCCGGAGGATTACCAGCACTTTGTAGGGGACCCGCCGACGGACCTCGCCCTGCACAAACATTCACCGGGCTACCGGCTCATTCTGAACAACATCCTATTCCCCGCGGCAAAGAAAAAGAAGCAAAAGACTTGACGTGAGCGGCGTCCGGCTGCTTTTCCGCCAAACCGTCGGTAGGTTGCTATCGTCGTGATGCGCATCCCTTTCCGGATCTTCTCCCCTTCCGCCCTTCGCTCCATGTCGTCTCCTTCGTCCAAGCCGGTTGCGGATTCCCGTGCCGTCATCAACGAAATCGTGCTACCCAATGACACGAATAGCCTGGGCAACATGATGGGTGGACGCCTGCTGCACCTGATGGATAAATGTGCAGCCATCTCGGCTCAGCGCCACGCAAACCGGGTCTGCGTGACGGCATCGGTAGATAACGTGGAGTTTCAGGCGCCCATCCGCGGCGGCGAGGTGGTGGTGATCCAAAGCCAGGTGAACCGTGCATTTCGTACGTCGATGGAGGTCGAACTGAACGTATGGGCGGAGAACCCCAAAGAGCAGACGCGGACGAAATCGAACCGTGCGTTCTACACGTTCGTTGCGCTGGACGATGACAGCAACCCGATCGAGATCCCGGCGGTCGATCCGCAGACGGAGGAGGAAGAGGAGCGGTACGCGGCCGCAGCCAAGCGGCGAGAGGTTCGCCTCGTGCTGGCCGGCCGCCTCGGCCTGGAGGACGCCGCCAACCTCCGCGACGACATGCGTGCCGCCATTCAGGCATCGCCGTCTCGCGCTTGATGTCAACCGTCCGACCACCGATTCCATCCGCCTCGTTCTGCCGCTCGCAGCCGGCGGCAGCCGGGGGCAGTGGAGCTGTACCCGTGTTCACGGCGTTGTGCTTGCTCACGATCCTCCTCCTGACCGCTGCTCCAAACGCGTCCGCGCAGCGACAGGTCGGCGCCTTCGGAGCCGGCGGGCAGGCCGGCCTTCCCGGCGGCGCAACCGTCAAGCTGTATCGTGACGACAGCGTCGCCTATGACGTCCTGTTTAACACGGACCTGGATGATCGCTTCGTGCTCTTTACCCATCGCCTGTGGGAAGAGCCGATCCCGCAATCCCCGCTCTGGATCTACGCCGGCCCGGGCGTGGTCGTAGGTGCGGAGAACCTGTCCGCTGAACCCGTCTCCGTGCTCGGCGTGAGTGGTCTGGCGGGGCTCAATTTCTACGCGGAACGGTTCGAGGTCTTTCTCCAGGTCATGCCCCGCCTGCAGGTGCATCCCTCCGTTCGTCCCCGACTCGGCGGCAGCGTGGGCCTCCGATACTACCTCTGACGTGCTCTAGACCACGCCGGTCCCTTCTGCTCGTTTGCCCTTTTCGCCCTCCCTCGCTCTGTCCCGCTCGCCGCGCCGTCCCCGATGCTGTACAATCGTGTTCTCGTTACCGGTGCCAACGGCCTCGTCGGCCAGGCCCTCGTCCGTCGTCTGAGCCGGTTCCCGGAATACGACGTCCTGGCCACCGCACGTGACGACACCCGGCGATTCGAGAAGGCGTCGTGCGGCTATGCGCCCCTGGACGTGACCGACCGGGACGCCGTTCATCGAACGTTCCAGGACTTCACCCCGAATGTGGTGGTCAACTGTGCGGCCGTCTCAAGCGTTAGCGATTGTGCAGAGAACCGGGAGCGGTGCTGGGCCGTGAACGCGGCATCCGTCGAAACGCTGACCCAGGAATGCCGACAGGTCGGGGCGCGGCTGGTTCACCTGTCGACCGACTTCGTCTTCGACGGTGAGGACGGACCCTACGACGAATCGGCACGACCGGACCCGGTCAATTACTATGGCCGGTCCAAGCTCGCGGGCGAAAATGCCGTCCGGGCCTCCGGGCTCGGATCGTGGGCCATTGTGCGCACGGTGCTGGTATACGGCACGGGACGGAAACTGAGCCGCTCCAACCTGGTCCTCTGGGTGACGGAATCCCTTCGCCGCGGTGAGCCGATTCAGGTCGTGAACGACCAGTACCGAACGCCGACCTACGTTATCGACCTCGCCGCCGGCATCGAGCGGCTGATCCACTTCGAGAAGGACGGCGTCTACCATCTGTCCGGCCGCGAGTTCGTGTCCATCTACGACATCGCACAGATGGTGGCCGACGTCTACGACCTCGACGGCAGCCTCATCGAGCCGGTGCCGAGCGACCACTTCGAGGATGCCATCGAGCGCCCCCTCCGAACCGGGTTCATCATTTTGAAGGGAGAAACCGAGCTCGGCTATTCACCCCGATCGCTGCGCGACGGCCTGCGTGCCCTGGGCCGCGAGCTGGACGTTCTCCCGGCTACAGGGTGACGGGATGGGGCCTACCGGCGGTTTTTCGAGAACCCTTTGACCACGGAGTACGCTCGGATTCGTAGGTTACGGTGTTCGATCCGACCCATCTGCTTTCTTCTTTCCCTCTCACGAAGTCTCTGCCACATGCTGGACATTGAACGCATTCGTCAAGAGCCGCAGCGCATCAAGGAGGCCATCCGGGCGAAAGGCGCGGGCGAGCCGGACGTCGTCGACCAACTGCTGGACGTGGATGAAGAGCGGCGCGCGGCGATCACCGAGATGCAGGAGACGCAGGAGAAGCAGAACAAGGTCTCGCGTTCGATCGGCCAGCTCAAGCGCGAGGGGAAAGACGACGAGGCGCAGGAAAAGATCGAGGAAACGAGTCGTCTCAAGAGCCGCGTGAAGGAGCTCGAAGAAACGGTTCGGGAGGTCAAGGAAAAGCAGCAGCGCCTCCTGCTCGAGATCCCGAACGTGCCCCACCGGAGCGTACCGGTCGGCTCAACGGAAGAGGACAACGAGGTTGCCGCGGAGGTTGGCGAGAAGCCGACGTTCGACTTCGACCCGAAGCCACACTGGGAGATCACCGATCAGCATGATCTGGTGGACTTCGAGCGGGGCGCCAAGGTGACCGGTGCTGGCTTTCCGTTCTACCTCGGCAAGGGGGCGCGGCTGCAACGCGCCCTCATCAACTTCTTCCTCGATCGCGCTCAGAAGAACGGCTACCGGGAGATGCAGGCGCCGCACTTCGTGAACGAAGCCAGCGCCCGCGGCACCGGTCAGCTGCCGGATAAGGAGGACCTGATGTACGAGATCCAGCGGGACGAACTCTTCCCCATCCCGACGGCGGAGGTCCCCGTCACCAACTTTTTCCGCGACGAAATTCTGGCAGCGGACGAGCTCCCGGTGAAACTATGCGCCTACACGCCCTGCTTCCGTCGCGAGGCGGGATCCCACGGCGCCGACGTCAGGGGCCTCAACCGGCTGCACCAGTTCGACAAGGTCGAGCTCGTCCATGTGGTCGAGCCGGACGATAGCTACCGAGCCCTGGAGTCGTTGCGCGAGGATGCCGAAGCGCTGCTTGACGCCCTCGGGCTGCCGTACCGTCGGCTGCTGATGTGCACGGGCGACATGGGGTTCACCCAGGCGAAGAAGTACGACCTTGAGGTCTGGAGCGCGGGCCAGGAGCGCTGGCTGGAGGTGTCCTCCATTTCGAATTTCGAGGACTTCCAGGCACGCCGAATGGCCATCCGCTATCGGCCCGAGGCCGAAGCCAAGCCGCAGCTGGTCCACACGCTGAACGGCAGCGGCCTCGCCCTGCCCCGCGTCGTCGCCGCCATTCTCGAGCAGTACCAGGACGAGCACGGCAATGTGCTCATCCCAGAGGTGCTGCAGCCCTACACAGGGTTCGAAACGATTGAATCGTGAAACGGCGTGTGGTTCGGTGTTTCCGTGCTGGTCCGTTTATGTTCGTCTCTTACTTTTCTAACACCTGAAACACCGTAACACCTTACCACCCTAACACCTCCGGTCACCGAACAACGGTCAGCGGTTGCACCGTCCGGACGGAGGCGCCTTCCAGTCGGAGGAAGTATCGGCCGCTGGGAACGGGTGGAATGGAGCGAGTGATCGCCTTCTCCTGTCCCGCCGTCGGCGTTCCATCGTACAGCGTTGCGACCTGCCGGCCGAGAAGGTCGTACATCACAACGCGCACAGGTCCCGGATCCTGCATCCCGATGGTGAAGGTCACCTGACCTCTCGCGGGATTCGGCGATGGCGCGCCGAAGACGATGTTCTGAGCGAGGGCGATCTGTGCCGTGACTTCGTCGGAGAGCGTTTCATCCCCGTCCACATCGACCTGACGCAGGCGAAAGCGGTGCATGCCCGCGGACAATTCCGACGTCTCGAACCGGTAGTCGACCGGGTCCGCCGTCGTACCCGCCCCGTCCACTGTGCCCATGACAGAGAAGCCGGCCTGGTCGGGCCCACGGTGCTCGACCTGGAAAAGATGGTTGCCGGTTTCGCTCAAGGTGCGCCAGGTCAGGAGCACCGTCTCGCCGTTTGCGCGAGCCCCGAAGTCGGCCAGCTCTACGGGAAGGCGGATCGGTGTGATCGTGAACTCGCTGGAGCTCCCGCCGCCGTCCGTGGCGATGGCAACGAGATGATCGTCCAGGGTGGGCGAGGTCCAGGACGCGGCCGTAAACGATGCCTGGACGGTCGTACCTGCATCGGTCGCGGCATAGGTCTGCGTGCCGACGTACACGCGTCCCTCTCCGGAGGGATCGCTGTCCGCGAGGTAGAAATCGACCGTCAGATCGTAGTTACATTTCGCCGTAGCGCAGTCTACGAGGTAGGGAAACGAGAACTCACGCGTCGCGGTGTCGAAGATCGGCCCGATCATGCCCTGAATCTCTGGTGCGTTGATCAACTTGTTCGGACCTGTGTCCGCGTCATTTGGGTCACTCGCATTCCTTCCATCCGTCCCGAGATCCATTCCAAGGCCGCCGTTGTCCGACATTAGATTCCCGCGGACCGTCGCGTAGGCAACCGTACCACTACTGGTGATACGAACCGCATCGGACGTGTTGTAGCGAATCCGGTTGCCAAGTCCGCCTTCGAGCGGGTCCGGATCTGAAGAAATCGTCGCCGACTCGGGATAGCCGATGACGACATCCCGCACCTCCAGACCTGCCTTCGCATCGATACGAATGCCGTCGCCGTCGTTCCCGAGACCGCCGTTCTGCGCGTTTGTCCCGATGTAGTTGCCCTGGATGATGACATCGCCTCCCGCGACAATCTCGATTCCATTTTCTCCATTCAGGGCGATCTCATTCCCGAACCCGGCGACGCCTATTGTGGCGTTAAATGCTCCGTCCAGGACGATGCCGTTTCCATCGTTGCCGGCCCCGGCGGACCCGTTTAAACCAATCTGGTTGTTCTGAACGGTCGTGAAGTCGCCTTCCAGACGAATGCCATCGCCGCCGGTGTTGGCGATCACGTTGCCTGTTCCCGGCGTTGCGAGGCCGATCTTCGTACCCGCCGCCGCAGATCCGGCCTGACTGCTCACGATGACCCCGTCTTTGCGATTTCCCACATCGTCCCCGTTGGGCGTCACACCGATCAGGTTGCGCGTGACCTCGGTACTCTCCGCGTCATCGTCAATCGAGAGCCCGCCCGCATTCGCGCCGATGACGTTGCCATCGACGGAATTGCCGCTGCCGTTCGCCACGCGTAGACCGATATTTTGCCCGAACGGGTCCCCGCCGGACGTCGTGCCGATGTAGTTGTACTGAACGACATTGTTGTCCGCCGATGTCGAACTGGAGCCGATCGCGACGCCATCCCCGGTGTTGCCCGCGATGACGTTTGCGAACAACAGGTCGTTGCCGCCGATCTGGTTGTTGCCGCTGTTCAAGACAACGCCCCGCTCGTTCGCCCGGGCGGCACTTTGATCTGCGCTCAGTCCGATCACGTTCGACGTCAGTACGTGCTGTCCACCCTCAAGACGGACACCATCTTCGGCGTTTCCGGAGATCGTATTGGACTGCAACGTCACCTCGGCGTCGGATCCGCTCACGGAAACGCCATGGCGTCCGTTCGGACGGGAGAAGGTACCGTCCTCGTCCAAGCCGATCACGTTGTCCGAAACGAGCGCCGTCATGCCGACGAGATACAGGCCCGTGTCACCGTTTGCGGAGATCACGTTTCCTGCGCTTGTGGAGCCGATCGTAACGTCAGAATACGCCTCGATTCCGTGGTCGCTGTTGCCCGCCGCCGTGCCGTCCGGCTCAATACCGATGAAGCAGTCGTGGACGGCCACGCCGTCACTGCTTCGGACGGCGATGCCGGTGCCGGGGTAGTTCACGATCGCGAGGCCACGTATTTCCGAATCCTCCGCGTTGGTCAACGTGAGTGCGTCCTCCGAACTGCCGGAGACCGCGCTACCGTCGAGGATGATGGCAGGAGCGCTTCCGTCGTACGCCGGCGACGACATCCCGTCGATGATAACCGGTGCGGTAATTTCGAGCTCAATGTCCTCCGGGATCGTTGCGGTACCGGACGACGGAACAGCAAACTCAATTACGTCCTTGGTGCCGGTCGTTGCATTCGCCTCCTGAATCGCGGCACGAAGGGTACATGTATTCATCGGCGTTCGGCAATCTCCATCCCCAATGCTCGCGTCATCGATCGGGGCAAGAGAGTTAACGGAGAACGTAGACTGCGCGTGCCCCGGCGTCGCGCCGAAGGACAGGAGCAGTGCGCCGAGGAAAGCGAGGATCGTGGTGGTTGTAGCGAATCGCGCCATACCGAAGGGACGTCTGTGGGAAAACCGTGGGGAAGCCTCGTATCGTAAAGCGTGGAACTCAGAGCCATCCGGACGGGCCTTTCGGCCATCATGGATAGACAAAACAGTTCCTACACGAATACAGCTAATGATATGTGTGGCACGAGACAATCGCAGTATCCTCCCGTTAAGACCTCTACGGATAGAATCAGAGCTGCTTGGCCGACTCCAGGAGTGCATCCTCCGCGTCGATGATGGATGCAAACCGGCTGCTGAGGAAGCGGTGCATCCGCGTGCGCTCGGCATCGACCATCCAGATAAAGCGCGGGATGTCGGTCTCCTCCGCCTGTCGGAGAATGGCGCGCGCGAGCAGGCTGAGACCGACGCCGGGGCCGCGGACCGGACACCTAGTGGCTCGAGCACCATAGAGTGCGCTGCATGGTGCGAATCGAACTCCGCGAAGGGACCTTCGGCTCGAACCGAGCCGGGAAATATCGGGGAATATAAAAGGCACCCTGCGTTCGACCGCAGGGCGCCCTTGTTTTGGATGATCAATGTCACGGTCGTTTCCACCGTGCTGAGTGCGCGGGCATCAAGATGCTTGTGCCTGCACACTCGGTGTGCGCGCCGTTTTTATCGAACGACCGTGAAGGACTGCACCACCGGCTTCGCGCCACCCTCCAGCCGCACGAAGTACCGTCCGCTGGCCAGCCCACGCACCGAGCGTTCAACGGTCTGCGTCTGACCCGCGGTTGGCGTTCCGTTGTAGAGCGTGGCCACCTTACGACCCAGCATGTCGTATACGGACAACTGGACCGGCTGGGCTTCACGCACGCCGAAGGACACGGAGATCTGGTCACGAACCGGGTTTGGCGCCGGTGCTTCCAGCGTCAGGTCTGCCTGCATCTGGATCTGAGCCGTGACCTCCTTCGACAGACTCGATGATCCATCTACATCGACCTGTTTTAGTCGGAATGTGTGGCTTCCAGCTTCGAGCGTTTCCGTCGCGAAGCGGTAGCGCGTCGTCTCGCTTGTGCTCCCTTGCCCTTCCACTTCACCAAGGCGCGCGAACGTCTCTGATTCAGGATCCTGATGCTGGACAATGAAGCGGTCATTGTTCTTCTCCGACAGCGTACGCCACGTCAACACGACGTTTTCAGAACTTGGCTGCGCCTTGAAGCCTGCCAGCTCAACCGGAAGTTGCCGGGACGTGATCGTAAACTCGGACGTATTGCCGTCAGCATCCGTTGCCGTACCCACAATAAAGTCGTCGCGAGTCACCGTCACTCCACTCGGTGGTGCGAAGCTGATGTTGCGAAAGCTCGTGGCCGCGCTCGACGGATATTGATCGGTGTAGAGAAAGGTCTTCCCTTCCCCACTGCTCTCACCATCCGCGAGGTAGAAATCAACCGTCAGACCGCTACCACCATAATTGCACTCGGTCGTGTTGCAATTGACGAGATAACGGACCTCAACCTCGCCGGTGCTTTGGTTGAACTGCGTTTGTGACTGGTCCAGTTCCGGCGCGTTCTGCAAATTGTTGACGCCGTTATCGGTGTCGCCAAAGTCGTTCGACGTCTGACCGTCATCCGCAAGATCGATGCCCAACTGGCCATTACTGTATACGAGGTTGCCGCGGACAACATTCTCTACCAGTGTACCGGATCCGCTAATAGCTACGCCTGGCCCGCTGTTAAATGCAATGGCGTTGCCGTCACCATTCCCGGGCGACGGATCGTCCGGAATCGTATTCCCTTCATCGTAGCCAACTTCGTTACCGTTGGCCTGACTGCCCGCATCGATGTAAATCCCTGCCTGTGTGTTGCCGAGATCGTCGCCGTTTGCATTTGTACCGACGTAGTTTCCTTCAACAAACACATTGTCTGCGTCGTCGATTTCGATGCCATCGCCGCCGTTGTTGCCAATGACGTTGCCGTCGTCGGCACTGAGACCGATGTTCACGTCGTTTGCACCCCCGATGAAGACCCCGTCATCATCATTGCCAAGGTTGTCGCCGTTGAGGTTCGTGCCGATATGATTTCGAAAGATGTCGTTATAATTTCCGGCAATCTGCACACCATCGTCACCGTTAAAACCGATGACATTGCCATCACCGGCAGATTCGCCACCGACTTCGTTTTCGTCGCTGGGATTGCCAGAAACGGTGGGATCGACATTGACAAACACGCCGTCATTGCTGTTCCCAAGGTCGGCGAAGCTCCGGTTGGTACCGATGTAGTTGCTTCGGATAAAGTTGCGAAGGCTGTTGTCGTTGCGGATGTACACCCCACGCGTGTTACCACCGATGACGTTTTCAGTCATCAGATTGTCCGAACCAAGGTCGATTCGGATGCCAGCTTCAGCGATTCCTTGTCCGTTGCCCAGCGTGCCCGAGGCATCGCCCGTCACGCCGATGTAGTTAAACTGAATCGTGTTGTTATCCGAAGACGTACCGGATCCGCCATTACCCAGGCGAATGCCATTGAACGTGTTGCCGGAAACGACATTGCGCGCCGGCGTGTCACTGGCAGGCCCAATGGTATTGCCGTTGCTTTGAATGACAATACCGGTGCTGTTCGGGAGGTCGCTCATACCGTCAGCCGACGTACCGATGTTGTTTGAGAGCACCTCGGTCGTACCACCCGAAAGAAACACACCATTACCGGAGTTACCCGAAATGACACTTCCGAGATAGAACGTACTGAGACTGCTTGACGACACATATCCGACTGCATTGCCAGTGCCCGAATTTACTTCCACACCATTTTGACCGTTGCCTAGTGCGGCATCTCCATTGGCCGTCGTTCCGATGTAGTTCTCACTAATGATCGCATCACTGGCACTCACGTAGATACCGTCACCTCCATTTCCGGAAATGACATTACGTCCTGCCGCCGTGAAACCAAAAGAGCTAAAGACGACCTGCGCACCGATAAAGGCATTGTCTGCTGTGATTTCCACACCATTGTCTCCATTCCCCGCTGCGGTTGTGCCATCGACATCAATGCCGACGTAGCAATACGTGACGGTGACGTCCGCTGCATCGATAAGTACGTTGATGCCGTCATCGGGAAAGTTGTTGACGGCAAGCGCTGAAACCGATGTTCCTGACGCACCTTCGGTCCGAATGTCAAGCCCATCTTCGACATTACCGCTGATACCATTCCCGTCCAACACGACAACAGGCGGACCCGGACTGCTCCAGTTCGGCGCCGTAGTACCGTCGATCGTCACCGTCTCAGTCACCCGAAATTCACTACTTGGGGAGATAACGGCAAAGCCGCCGGTCGTTGGAATGTTGCCGAACTCAATCGTGTCATCAGCACCGTCCGCATTGGCCTCCTCTATGGCAGCGCGCAATGTGCAGACGCCACCGGCGGTTTCACACGAACCGTCACCGACATTTGCATCTCCCGCGTCGCCCCTTGAGTCCACTTGAAACGTCTGCTGTGCGATAGCAGGGGTCGACATGGTCGACCACGCCGCCATGAAGGCCACGAGCACGACAACGAATGGGATGAGGCGACCACCCGGCTGTAAGGTGAACTGAGAGCCTAAGTTTGTAGAGGTAAGAGACATAAACAACATGTCTAAAAGTAGGAAGATAGCGAGAGGCAGCGAGCTTCAAAATCGCTCCCGAATAAGCCTCTACTATACATTGCGACAAACGCGCGGAAGTCAGGACATACCATAGTTGGCGGTCCTGTCGACGTGTGCAATCCAACAGTCTTTCTGCGCTACATCGGATCCGCATCCGTCAGTTTAAGCGACAAAAAAACGCCCGCCTCCATCCCTGGAAGCGGGCGTTTCAGATCCGTGAAGCGAGCCGTCCTGCATCGCTAGCGCAGTACAGCCACACATTCACACCTTCATACATTCAAACCTACCCACGGCCTTACGCGACCCCGTCCTCCGCGGCCGGCTTCGGCTTCTCGGGGGCGCCGTCGCCGGAGGCGGCCTTCTCCTCCAGCTCCTCGACGTCGAGTTCGGCGGTTTCACCCGGCGAGCGGTCGATCTCGCGTGGATCCTGACCTTCTCCCGGGAACATCTGGATGTGCTCGGTTGGCACGTCCTTGCCGGCGCCGCGCCCAAGCGGGGAGCCTTCGTGGATATAATAGTCCTTGTTCGGCAGCGTGTCGCTGTAGCGACGCGCAGCTTCCGCGGCCTTGCGCATCTTGTCGTCCGCGTTCCGACGCATCTCGCCGAAGTTCTGGTGGATCTTGTTGTCGAACCAGTCGAACAGGTACTCGAAGGCAGCGCGGTCGCGCTCGAAGCGAGGACCGTACTCGCCCGTGCGAAGCTGGTCGTCCATCTTGGAGAGCGACGTCGTAAGAGCGAAGATGTAAATCGCGTTGTCGGCAACGCGCGCCTGCTGCGCCTGATGCTTGACGATGTCTTCCCGCTCCCACTTGCTGACAAGCTTGACGTAATGGGAGTGCTTCTGAACGAGCGTCGCGAGCTGCTCCGCCTGCTCGCGCAGCGCGGGATGAATGCTGCGAATGTCGGGCGCACTCGGCTTGTACCCGAGGAAGAGCTGCGCGCCGAGCGGCACGGCCTTTTTCATGATGGCCGGATTCGTGGCGGCGTTGAACATACGGCTGACGTTCTGCCCGATCGACTCGTCGGTGTCCCACGTCAGCGCATCCTGAATCGAGATCATCTGCTCGGCGAGCTGCTTGCCGCCGTACGCAAAGATGAACGACTGCATGACCTCGTTCGAACCCTCGACGATGGCGTGGATGCGATTGTCCCGCCAGGAGCGCTCCAGCTCGTTTTCTTCCATGTAGCCTTCGCCGCCCATCACGGTCATGACGTCGTCAATGACCTCCCAGCCGAAGTGGCTGCAAAAGACCTTCGTGATGGCCGTCTCGACCATGATGTCTTTGTCGCCGCGATCGAGCATGCCCGTCATCATGTAGAGCATGGCGTCCATCGCGTACGTGAGCGAGGACATCCGTGCGATCTTCTGCTGGACGAGCTCGAAGTCGGCGATCGGGCGCTTGAACTGGTAGCGCGTCTGCGCCCACTTAATGCCCTGGTTCATCGCCGCCTTCGCTGCTCCGGTGACACCGGCGCTCAGCGTACAACGACCGTAGTTCAGGCAGTTGAGCGCGACCTTGAGGCCGCCGCCCTCATTGTGCAGTAAGTTCTCCTTCGGCACGCGGACGTCGTTGAAGCGGAAGCGAGCCTGCCACGTCCCGCGAATTCCGGTTTTCGCCCGGTTGTTCTCGAAGATCTCGACGCCGTCCATATCCGGCGTCACGATCAACGCGTTGACGCCGCGCTGCTCAAGCTCGCCGGTCTCTTCGTTCTTTACCATGTTCTTGCACATCACGGTCATCAGACCGCTCAGCGCACCGGAAGTCGACCACTTCTTCTCGCCGTTCAGTACGTAGTCGCCACCCTCGGTCTTGACGGAAAACGACTCCTGCCCGGCCGCATCCGAGCCAACGTTGGGCTCCGACAGGCAAAACGCGCTGAGTTTCTCGCGCGCCACCATCGGTAGGTAGTCTTCCTTCTGCTGCTCGTCGCCGAACATGACGAGGGCCTTGCAGCCGATCGACTGGTGCGCCGAGACCATCACGGCCGTCGAGGCGCAGTAACTACCGATCATCTCCAGCACACGGTTGTAGCTCGTCACGCCAAGGCCGAGACCGCCGTACTCCTCGGGGATAATCATCCCCATCACGCCCATCTCGAAGAGCCGGTCGATCGCCTCCTGCGGGATGTACTGCTCCTGGTCGATCTCTACCGCCGGGTGCTCGTTCTCGAGGTACTCTTCCAGCTCCTCGAGCAGGGCATCGCACTTCTCGCGCTCATCCTTGCTCTCCCGCGGGTAGGGAAAGACGAGGTCTTCGCGAAAGCGGCCCCAGAAGACGTTTTTCATGAAGCCCATGTCTTCGGGCTCCGGACCCATCATCGTCTCGATATCCTGGATCATCTGCTGATCCGCCTTCGAGACACCCTTGATATTGCTTAAGCCTTTGTTGGCCATAATGTGTTCGGTGCGCTCTTGAGTGGCAAGTGATCGATCCGTCAAATCCGGGCCTTGCATGACCCGGCTTCACGGACGTGATGCAGCGTTCAATTTGGATTGGAAGGCGTTACGACGCCCCGCCGAACGACACGTGCATGTGACTGGCATCCACCCGGCCGGACGATACCGGCATCGCGGGCGTATGCTACGAGCAGAATCCCGTCCTCGGGCCACGATACGGCGCGTGGTCGGAGCCGTCAGATGCTCGGATATCCAACGGACGAACTGAGGCTTCGTGTCGGCGTCTCTCGCCCGAACGAAGACATCACGCGAGATTCGCCATCCGGGTATGCCATCGGGTGAACGCGTCCACCCGGGCCTGCCGTTCATTTCATGCGCCGTCGGAAGCGCGGCCTTGACGCTACTTTCCGCATGAATTAAATGTAATCGTCGGAAGTGCTTCCAGTACAGGCTGTGTCGTGTAAAGTGTGAGAATTGGGTCGGTTCCAGTTCTGCCCCCCCATCGCGCGTCCACCATACGCTGCTCCAATACCGGCCGTGGACGATACGACCTTGGCTCCAGCTATTCCACGACCTTATTCATAGATGCCGGTGGATAGGCGTCGCGGTATCGGGTACGTTGGAATCATCGTCTCCCCAGTGTCATCGCCGCCCTCGGCTTACCACCTGCGTTTATGCCCGACTCCACGTCCGCATCCTTCGTCGACCGACTTCGCACCGTTCATAGCCAGAAGGCGTCCGTCGTTTGCGTTGGACTCGACCCGGACCCCGACCGGTTGCCCGTCCCATTCCGGGATGGCAACAGCCTCGCAACGTCAATAACCTCTTTCTGCCGGGAGATCATCCACGCGACAGCAGATTACGCCTGCGCCTTCAAGCTGAACTTCGCCTTCTTCGAGGCGCTCGGTCCGATCGGGGCACAGGTACTTGAGAAGACGGCGTCGGCGATCCCGGACGACTGCCTCGTTATCGGGGATGCAAAACGGGGAGATATCGGAAACTCGGCACGCTTCTACGCGGACGCTGTGTTCAATCACATGCACTGCGATGCCATCACCGTGGCTCCGTACATGGGGCACGACAGCGTCACGCCATTCCTCGAGACGGAAGGCACCTGCGCCTTCGTCCTTGCCCGGACGTCGAACCCCGGCGCCGGCGACTTCCAGGAGGCCTGCACCTGTGATGGCGAGCCGCTCTACCTGCGAACGGCTCGGAAGGTGGCCGAGTGGAACGACGATCACCCCGGAACGGCGGGACTCGTGGCCGGGGCCACCTCGCCGGAGGCCCTTCGCGAACTCCGTAGCGCGTGCCCGACACTTCCGTTTCTCATCCCCGGCGTCGGATCTCAGGGAGGCGACCCCGCCGCCGTGATGCAGGCCGGGGCCACCGACGACGGCCTCGTCGTCGTGAACAGCAGCCGGAGCATCATCTACGCGTCGGAAGACGACGACTTCGCCGCAGCCGCCGCCGGCGCTGCCCGACGTCTACGCGATGTTCTGAACGGAGAACCCAACGAGTCGAATTGATCCGACGATGGTGCCGCTGCAGCTACCGGTGCCCGGTGATGCTGTCGGTGGTATCGCTGCACCCTCTCCCTGCGTTATGGAAGCAATGGCCGATGGGTCTTGTAAGAAACGCCATCCGCCTCGTCCGTCCCGTCCGCCATGCGCCGCGTCCCCGACCGACGCCTCGTTCGCGTCCGCGAACCCGACCTGTCCCCCGATTCCGTCGAAGTCCACGAGCCCGCGCCCGGCGGCCGATCCGTACCCGAAGCTTTCGTCCAGGACCTCTGGGATGCACAACGATTCAACCGCTCGGATCTCACAACCACCGACGGCGAGAGAGTCCGCATTTTAGACCCGGGCGACCTGAACACGGATGCCGGCCCCGACTTCTCCGGTGCACACCTCCGCATCGGGGAGGTCGACTGGTTCGGAGACGTGGAGATTCACGTCACTTCCGGGGCCTGGTTCGATCACAACCACCACCGGGATCCGCGATATGACCGCGTGATCCTACACGTTACGCTTCATGCAGACCTCCACACGGGGCGCCTGACGCGAACGGACGGCTCCGTGCTTCCGGAGATCGTGCTCGCTCCCCGCCTTCAGCGGTCGCTCCACCGCATGGTCCACGCATTCGTGCAGCGCGACCGGGACGAACTTGTGTGTGCTCCGCAGTGGGCAGATGTCCCCGCTCCGCTGCGACGCGATTGGATCCAGACGCTTGGGTCGAAGCGCCTTTCGCGCCGGGCGGACCGTCTCCAGCTCCGGCTGAAACGAGGCACACCGGCGGATATCCTTCTCCAGGAACGACTCTTCGCCGGGCTCGGCTACGCGAAGAATTCCGAGCCCATGATCGACCTCGCGCGGCGGGTCCCACCCTCGGTGCTGAGATCTATCCGCGACGCCCGCGACCGGGAATCGCTCCTGCTCGGCACGGCCGGACTGCTCCCTGACCCCGGCCGCCTCCTCACAGCCGATCGGCACACCGCCGACGCGGTCATGGACTTTCGTGCACGTTACGCCCGGCTTCACGCCGACCGCCCGGTGCCGTCGATGAACACGACCGCGTGGACGTTCTTTCGGCTGCGTCCCAACAACCTCCCGCCCCTGCGAATCGCTCAGGCAGCGGCCTGGTTCGGCCCCGACGCGCTCTTTGGAACGGCACCCATCGAGCAACTGCAACACGCAGCCCGAAAGCAGCGGGCCCTCCCGGCCATACGGGACCGTCTGTCGGCCGTGCCCACGGTCTTCTGGGAAACCCACTATCGGCCGTCCACGGCCACGAAGAGACACTCGCCCGCTCTCGGGCAGACGCGGATCGACACGCTGATCATCAACGCCGTCGTGCCGCTCCTTCGGGCCATCGCGCAATCCGGGGAAAAGATGGACAAGCACATCCAAGGTAATCCGACGTCGGTGCTACTCGAGCAGCTGCCGTCCAAGCGCGATTCCGTGACACGACGATTTCGCACCCTCGGGACGACCCCGCGGTCCGCGGCTGAGGCGCAGGGGATGCACGAACTCTTCGGCAACTACTGCACTCGCGGGGGATGCCTGCAATGCGAGATCGGCCAGTTCCTTCTGGACCGGGATGCGTCGGGCTAGGACGCAGTGCTACCCCGCCCGTCCACCGCGTCGGACCGCCGCCGGCGTCACCACGGGAAACGCGGCCAAACGCATCCGGTATGCGGCATGCCCCCGACGCTTGCCCACCTGGCCGAGCCGACGGCCACAGCGTAAGACCCAGGCCCCTTCGTCCCGCAACGACACGTCCTCATGCTCGATCGTCCGCCCCTCGTTCGCATCGTTCGAATGACGTTCCATCCCGGAGCGGTCGACGACTTCGTCGCTCACTTCGACCAGGTTTCGCCCCGTATCCGGGCGTTTCCCGGGTGTTTGCACCTTGAACTGTGGCGGGACGCGCGCTACCCGAACATCTGCACAACCTACAGCCACTGGGATAGCAAGGACGCACTCAACGACTACCGCCACAGCGACCTCTTCGCCGACGCCTGGCGTGAAGCCAAGTCCAAATTCGCAGCCCGCCCCGTTGCGCAAAGCTACACGCCCATGCGAACCGTGGACGAGTAATTTCGGAAAGATGTAGCCAATTCGGTCGGATAGGGCGAAGAGCGTGATGCCGGCGCAACACGTACTCCCACACTCGGCAAGTCCCCCCATCCGCTATGATCTTGTGCCATGGCGAAAGAAGCAGGCAAAGAACTGAGGTGGGGTATCGCTTAGACGCGCCGGTCAGACGACAGGCGTCTCTCGCCGTTTCCGATCCGAGGAGTCCCCTTTTTTGACCGACCAAAAAAGGAACGGGAAAAGTCGCCCGGGAGAAACGACACACAGTCCGCAATCGGCCGCGTTATTCCAGATGAAAGCCACCAAACCGCAAAAAGGTGTCATCCATCACGGCCACAGCCTCACCACACCTTGGTGGACACGTTCCATCCCGGCGATTTGGCATAGAAGATCCTACGTTACAACATTACGGCCGAACGATTCATGACAGCCGTATCGCCATGCAAAAACCATCCGCCATTCCCCATCCGCTATCCCCGATCCACCCCTCCAATTCTCACGGACACTCCCACCCGGTCCATACGCTGTCAATTCGCGTCTCCGAGCACGGACCGGTACGGTAGCACCGCTCCCCGACCGAATCGAGTGGCACCGTCCGGGCGCCGGGTAGCGGGTGCGCGAACCCCCGGGCCCGGCTCATGCCGCCACCCCTCCACATGCAGACCAACCCCTTTCGGCGATCATAGCGCACAAAGTCGACACGCAGATTAAGCATCCGGCGCCGGATGCGGTCGTTTTCGTCGTTTCGCAGGTAGAGCGCCGTAGAGTCCCCCTCCGTCCTTGCGTCTGCGGCAACCATGCGGAGCAGGCTGGCGAACTGATCCGGGTTCGACGCCGGGGATGGGGGCTGGCGACATCCCGTCGCGGTGACGGCGACGACCGTAAACAGAACCGCTGCGACCAGGGACGCGATGATCTCGGTCGGTCGTCGAACGGCGGGGGCAACCATGGCGAAGCGACGGACGGCAGAGGGAAGTGGGAACTGATGGGGCAGGCATACCGGCGGAGCAACGAAAAACGCCCGACCCGCGGCAGTAGGTGCGCAGGCACGGGCGATCCGTTTTCCAGGCGGCTCATTCGATGACGCGATCCGACACCCCAGAGCCGCTCGTGGACCGCACTGGAGGCGCTACGCGACCATGAGACGGTGCCGTCGCGCCTACGGATTCAGCGCGTCTTCCATCGTGACCTCGCGACGGTTCTCCATCCGGCGGTATTCGACCGGCTCGACATAATAAAAGCTCTCGTTCGGGAGCGGCTGCGCGTCGGCGGATTCCCCACTGACCGTCGTACGGATCTGGCGGATCGTCCGGTCGTAGCGCTGCCGCATCATTCGCTGCTCTGTCGTGATCGCACCGTAATTCCGATGCAGGGCGCGGTAATTGCCGGAATCTGTCAGACGCTCCGCTATGGAGCGGTGCTGATCGAGAAGCGATTCGTGCTCGTCAATCAGCGTGCGGAACTGCTCCACAAACGGCTCCAGATCCGCGCGATTGGAGGCGGCCCGCTCAAGCACCTGTAGGTCGGCTTCGCTCCGCGCCAGGTTATCCGCAAAATCGTTGGTTACGTTGGACAACTGCTCCTGCAGCTCCGCTTCCGTCCCGTATCCACCGTACAGGCGGCACCCAGTGAGGGCAAGAATGAGAAACAGAAAGGGTGCGAGGCGAAAAGATCGAGCGGTCATGATGTCCGAATCGTCAGCGTCGGAATAGTAGGTCGAGTCCTCAGCGACCGCAGCCTGCGGCAGGAGAGATCGCGCGAGAAACTATCGGTAGGAAATAGTATACCGGATCGCGCACGTTGATTCATACGGGGTGGGATACTCTTACGTCCTTTTTCACCACCCGCCGCGGGGCATTTCCGGGCGCACGGGTCACCCGTCACCTTCGATGTGAAATCCGGCGCGTTCATTGCCACGAACGCCCTCGGCGTTGCGGTCTAGCCAGGCGCGCATGCGCTCCGCCTGCTTCCCCTCCAGTTCAATGCAATAGCGCCCGTCCTCATTGCCATCCGCGGCGAAGATAATGCGGACGGTGTCGCCGTCATCTTCGAAGGCGAGCGCCTGTTCAACATTGATCGTGTGCGGGCCAACATTTACGAGCAGCATGATCTCGGGGCGTTCAGTGAGAAGGTGCGGATATTACCCGGTCGACGTGTACCTTTACCGTACGCTCATGCGATCCGCTGGTTTGCGAGAGAAACACCCTTTCCCTGCAGAAAGTACGACGGACATGTGAACTGATCTTTTCCGTCCGCGGCCCGGCTCCGGTACGTATGAGCGAGCAAACCCTTCGACTCGTTGAACGACTTCGTTCCCGCCTGCACGATACGCTGCGGCGCATGACGCTTGCTCGCACGGCCTGGGCGGCAAGCATTGTCGTCGGGGTGGCGGCTCTGGCGTGGCTCGTCGCGGCAGCCATCGAAGCCGGCCTCTGGCTCGACACGCGCCCGCGAACAATCGTATCCGGCACCGTCGCTGTGATCGTTCTTGGCGCAGCAGCAGCATTGCTCATTCGCCCGGTTGCGATCCTTTTCGGCCTCTGGGCGGGCCCATCCGAGGAGGCCATCGCCCGCCGCATCGGGGAACGCTTTCCAGATGTGTCGGACCGCCTTCTCAACCTCCTGCAACTGGCCTCCGGCCGCGCTTCAGATGCACCGGCGCCGATGGTCGATGCGGCGGTGCGTCGCCTGGGCGAAGACGTCGAACCCGTGCCCTTTGAGCAGACGGCGGACTTTTCTCCAGCGCGCCGCGCCGCTCGGATGGCGTCTCTGCCAATCGTGGGTGTCCTGGTGTTCCTACTGGTCGCGCCATCCACCTTCCTCGGCGCGTCTGAGCGTCTCCTCGCTCCCGGGACCGCGTTTCAGCGTCCCGCGCCATTCACCGTGGACGTATACCCCGGCGATGTCCGCCTTGTCCGCGGTGATTCGCTCTCGATCTCGGTTCGCGCCGCCGGGGATGTGCCCGCGCAGCTACGCTTGGACCTTCGACCGACCGACGAGGGTCCCTCCTCCTCGGTGGTGCTTCGCGCTGATTCCGCCGGCATCTTCCGCCACACCGTCCCCGGCGTCCGAGAAGACGTCGACTACCGGGTTGTCTCCGGCCGCGTCGTGACGGGGTGGTTCCGGGCAGACGTGGAAGCCCGTCCGCTCGTCCGCGGCCTCCGCCTGAAGGTCCAGCCACCCGGCTACACCGGACTGCCGGCGCGATCGCTCGATCCCAACATCGGGGATGTCACGGGACTGCCCGGAAGCACCGTTCAGATCGCTGCCGACGTTGGCGGTCCGGCCATCGACTCCGCGTCCGTCGTGTTCGACAACGGCTCCACCACCGCTCTGGCTGTCGAGGAACAGAGCGTGAGCGGCACATTCCGGATCTCCGGGAATGCTCGCTACCGGATGGTACTCTACAGCGCTACCGGCGTAAAGAACCGGGACCCAATTTCCTACCGGATCTCCGCGCGACCGGATGCGCGGCCGTCCGTCGCCTTCCTCGCCCCAGAACCTGACGCCCAGCTCGAGGAGGATCTGGTCGCTCCCCTTCGCCTCCGCCTCCGGGACGACTTTGGCTTTTCGCGGGTCGTGCTGCACTACCGTCTCGCTGAGCAGCGCTTTGGACAGGGCCAGACGTCCTTTTCGACCATGCCCCTGCCGCTGGACAACCCGAGACAGGTTGATCAAGTGGTCGACCATAACTGGCTGCTGGCTCAGGAATCCGGACTCGACCTCGTACCCGGCGACGTGGTCGAATACTACGCGCAGGTCTGGGACAACGACGCATTCGGCGGAGCAAAAAGCAGTCGCACCGCCACCCAGCGGCTCCGCCTCGCCTCCATCGCGGAGAAATACCGTTCGCTGGACGAGCAGCAGGAAAAGACCGAGTCGGATCTCGACAACCTGCGCGACCAGGCCGAGGACGTGCAGGAACGATTCGACGAGCTTCGTAATGAGGTTCGTCGCAAGCAGGACGCGAGCTGGGAGGACCGACGACAGCTCGAACGCCTCCGCGAACAGCAGGAGTCCGTCGAAAAGAGCGTGAGCGATCTGGCAAAGCAGGTTGAAGACATGACCCGCCAGATGCAGGACGAGAATCTGACGAGCCCCGAGACGTCCCAGAAGTTCGAAGAACTGCAGCGCGTCATCGAGGAGATCAATTCGCCCGAATTGATGGATGCGTTGAAGCAGATGCAGGAGTCGATGCAGAATCTCGACCTCCGCCAGATGCAGGAGGCAATGGAGGATTTCGAGTTCAACGAGGAGCAGTACCGGCAGCGCCTCGACCGCACGCTTGAGCTCTTCAAGCAGTTGCGCCGAACGCAAAAAATGGAGGAGCTCTCCCGGCGTCTCGACGAACTCGGAAAAACCGAGGAGCAGCTGGCCGAGAAAACGTCCGAACGCCTTGAAGAGGAGCAAAACCGTTCCGAGGAACCAGAGGATACGGATGGGGACAAAGCGGACGCCGAATCATCGGGCGATACGGGGGGAGAAGGAAATGAACACGATGCTCAGGAGTCGGATGCATCGGACACGGACGCCTCAGAAAGCGGCGAGCAGGCGCAGGAGGAGGATTCGGAGGGGGAGCGGCCGTCCGACAGCGATCCGGCCGAGTCGGGAGAGTCGAGCGGCGGCACGAATGAAGACCTGGCCCGCGAGCAGGATCGGGCGCGGGAGCGTATGCAGGAGGTCATGGATGAAATGCAGGAACTCGGGGACGAGATGAAGTCGTCCCCGCAGGCGCCGAACGAGCAGATGCGTCAGATGAAGCAGCGCCTGGAGCGGGAACAGCTTCCCGAGCAGATGAAGCAGAACAGCCGCCAGCTTCGCCAGAACCAGCTGGAGAATGCCCGTTCCGGTCAGCAGAAGATGCAGCAGCAACTGCAGCAGATGTCTCGTCATATGCAGCAGATGCAGCAGGGCATGAGCGGGCAACAGCAGCAGATCAATCTTGCCGGCGTCCACGGAGCTCTCGAGGCCACCCTGCGGCTGTCGGAGCGTCAGGAGTCGTTGCGTTCTACGGTTCGCGACCTGTCCGCGGACAGCCCGACGCTCCGATCGTATGCGCAGGACCAGGAGCAACTGAAGTCCGGCTTGCTGTCGGTCAGCGACTCTCTGCAGCAACTCGCGCAGCAGATCCCCCAGATGAAGCGGACCGTGCAGAGGGAAAGCGGGGAGGCCCTCCGTTCGATGAATAGCGCGACGGAAGCGCTCAGCGACCGGAACGCCGCGCGGGCCAGCGGAACGCAGAAAGCCGCGATGACGCACCTGAATGAGCTGGCGCTCCTGCTCGCCGACCTTCTGAAGCAGATGCAGAATGCGCAGGGCGGAGGTGGCGGGCAGTCCATGCAGCAGATGCTCCAGCAGATGCAGCAGATGTCAGGGCAGCAGCAGAAACTGAACCGCCAGGTCCAACAGTTCCTGAACGACGTGCAGGGGAACCGCCTGTCGGTCGATCAGCAGAAGCGGCTGCAGCAGATGGCGCAGCAGCAGGCCGAGATCAAGAAAAAGCTGGACGACCTCGGGCGCGAGAGCGGCATGCGCGACAACGTCCTCGGCGACCTCGACCGCATCGCTGAACAGATGGAAGAAACGATTCGAGAGCTTCAGCGAGGACGCCAGAACGACCGGACCCTGCAACGACAGAAGCAGATCCTGACGCGTCTTCTCAACGCGCAACGGTCGCTGCGGCAACAGGGCAAGGACGAGCGCCGCGAAGGGCAACAGCCGGAGGGCTACGAGCGGCGGTCCCCAGGCGAGCTCTCCCCACAGGACGAGATCGAGCAACTACGACGAGACTTAATCCGTGCCCTCGATAGTGGCTACGCTCCGGACTACGAGCGACTGATCAAACGGTATTTCGAGCTTCTGGAAGAGCGACGGGACAACCCGTGACGTGAATCGTGTGCTGGACCGACGTTCCCGGCGAACGGTTCTCACCCACCTACAGAAAATGCCTGTCTACGTCCGGGGAAGGCATCCGGCAGGCGTCGCGTTGGCCGAACCACCGGTATCGATTGGTGGCAACGACGTCATAGATGTAGTCGCGAAGTGGGCGGGGAACGGCCAGGAACGCCATCGCGAGCGGCCACGGCGCCGGCAGGTGAAGTGCAACCCGTAGAGCAGCGGTCGACTTCCGGTAGACCTGGCCGTTTTCAATGAGAACGACACTATCCATTGCGGCGGCATCGATCCCGAACGCATCCACGTACGGAGCGGCTTCGTCCGATTGAAGCGCCGCCATCCGGAAATAGGCAGCTTTGTCGTTATCGATGACGAAGTTGACGAACCCATTGCACAGGTTGCAGACGCCGTCGAAGAGGAGGATACCGTGATTCTTTAGCACGGTAGGATCGACGCGCCCGTCGGAGGCATGGCCGTTGATCTCGAGCGTGGAAGCGTCAAGCTCCATAACCGGTGATCGAAAGAAAGAAGGTAGAGGACGGGTCTGGGCATGCACGCCGTGCCCGACGGAGGAACTCCAACCTCCCGTTGCTGGATCGAGTTTCCCCGCGATGGCTCGCCCGGTCCTGTCACGTGCCTGTCTCTCGGTCGGGAGTGTGCACGTGTCGGAACCCTATCGAACTTGCGGAAACCTGTGGTCGCGCGATGGAGCGGAGCCAGAACGAACCTGAAAGCTACCTGAACCCAGGCTTTACATGCCGGCTTTCGTCTTAGATTGACGCAATAGAGCCGCTGCAGGCCGTCTACAGATTGAATTTAAGGCCCGTCAGCGTTACATTCTTTCATACTTCGTTCCGGTTCCGGTGCGTCCGCATCCAGCGTGTCACGGTCTCTCTCCGCGCACGGTCTTCCGTCGATCGGTACACCGTCACGGCGAAGTCGATGAATCCGATCCGACCGCGCTCGTGCTCCCTGCTTCGGCCCGGGGCTGCGATGCGACCGGTCAGCGCTTCCCGACGCTACGACCCCTCCGCGGCCCGCTCTACCCGTCATCCCACGCTTCGCCGCGGCCCCCGACGTTTCCCTGCGCACGTTTACTCAACAACAAACCACGCCAGTATGGCCCGTTCCACACGTATCCTGTTTGTCGCCGGTGAGGTTGCCCCCTTTACCGAAATCACCGAGATCTCCGGGTTGACGCGCTCCCTGCCGGAGGCCCTGCAGGAGGTCGGCGATTACGACGCCCGGCTCATGATGCCTCGCTACGGGACAATCAGCGAGCGGAAGCACAACCTTCATGAAGTGATCCGGCTGTCAGGTACACCCGTTCCCATGGGGGACGAGGAGGACGAGGTCACGGTGAAGGTCGCTTCGATCCCCGATACGCGGGTGCAGGTCTACTTTATGGACCACGAAGAATACTTCGGCCGCGACGCCGTCTATCGCGACGAAGACGGCGATGCGTTCGACGACAATCCTCGCCGCGCTGCCTTCTTCAACCGGGCCGTGATCGAGACCGTCTGCAAGCTACGCTGGGGGCCGGAGGTCATTCACGCATTCGGGTGGATCAGCGGCCTCGTGCCACTCCTCCTCGCCACAGAGTTTGCCGACCAGGAACTGCTGGAGAACACGAAGGTCGTGTTCACGCCTGACGAACTTGACGAACAGGCCACCGTCACCGACGACGTCGCCGACGCCCTCGGCCTTGACGTTGACAACCTGCCGGCCTCCCTCACGGATCTGGCCACGCGCTTTGCGGACATCGTCATCAACCCGCCCAGCATGGGCGCCGTGGAGGGAGCCTCCGTCTTCACCGAAACGGACGAAGATCGCGGCCAGCAGCTCGCCGATCTGTACACGCAGATGCTGAGTGAAGTCCCTGCGTAACTTTTCAGCGCTGTGAAACCGCGCGCGAACGGGTCGCATTAACACGCGTGGTTCCGACGAACCCCATCGGCGCTCGCGTCGGATGGGGTTTTCGGCTGTCTGGGCCCTCCGTTCCTGTTTCTCCTGCGCCCGGAGGTGGGTGTCTGCGCACGGTCGTCTGGTCCCCGCCCCACCTCACCGCGTTGCCGAACGATCTGGGCGCGGATGCGCCTTCCCCCGTGCATAGCCGCAGATTGCGGCACAGCAGATCGCGGCACATACGAATCCGTCCGTACCTCGCGTTGTATGCAGGAAGGCTTGCCCAGATCGGGATGAGAGGCGGCCGCCCCCATTGTCCTTTGCACGAACCCGTGTATTCTGCCTTGCCCATGACGTATCGTTGTTTTCTCGCCGCCCTCTTCAGCGGTGCACTGCTTCTCAGCCTCTCCGCGTGTGACGACTCATCCACCGTGGGACTTGGCATCGGGCCCGATTCGCTGGAGGGCGGCCAACCGGTGACGGTTACAGCCTCCCCCGATACGTTCGATACCTTTACCGAGGTAGACGTTACCAGCCACGTCGCCAGCAGTACCGACAGCATCCCGGCCAACGGTCATCGCATCCTCGTCGGAACGGTCGACGATCCGCTCGTCGGCACGGTGGCAACACGCGGACACATCGATTTCCGCCAGCCTGACGGTGTCGGCAACTTCGAGTCGATCGACGGTGTCAACCTCATCCTCCAGACGGAGTACCGATACGGTGACACCTCCGGCGTCCAAACCATCGACGTTCGCGAAGCCGATACGGAGATTCAGTCAGACTGGACGGCTGACGAGTCCGGCATCACGTTCGGCGACGTCATCACGTCCTTCGACGTCGCCGCGTCCGACACGACGGTGACGGTGTCGCTTCCCAGCAGCTGGGTCGCGGCCAACGGACCGACCCTCTTCTCCACCAGTACGGGCAGCGACAGCTACGACGCCCTCTTCGAAGGCCTCGTCTTGACCACGCAATCCGGCAACCGGGTCACCGGCTTCGACCGGGAGTCCAGCTTCCTCCAGGTCGCCTTTCAACCCGCGGCCAACGTGCAGGACACGCTCGAGTACGACGGCGCCAAGTCCTTCACGCACATCGAGCGAACCACGGCGGCGGCTCCCCCCAACGGCACCGAACTCCTGCTCGACGGCCTGGGGACAAATCTCGTGACCAACTTCGACTTCACTGATCCCCCCTTCGACGAACTGGGGCTTGTGCCGGTCAACCGAGCCGAACTCGTGCTTCCGATCGATAGCACCGCGCTCGAGCAGTCGACACCCGCGAACTTCGTCCGCCCCTCCCTGGAAGGCATCTTCCTCCGGGCGCGCGCCGTCGACAGCCTCCGCGCTGAAACAAGCACAGGCGAACTCAGCCTGTGCCGCTCCCTGGGCCTGCAGACCACCGTCGAATCCTCCTGCCTGATCGACCTGTCCCTCACCGGTACCGGCCTGGGCGCCCCGAACAGCGCGATGCGCCGCATCGTCGAACGGACACTGCTGGAGGAAGCCCCTCTGTTCGACCAGTACGTTCTGGAACTCAACGCAGGAGAGCCGACGATCACGCCCCTGCTACTGTCCACACCGGACGCGACCAACGAAAACAATCGACCGCGCCTGCAGGTGACCGTCGTTCCGCAGAACTAACACACGCTTCCGTCCCTCTGCCGCGGGCGGGTTGCCCCGCCTGCCGACCGCGACCTGTCTTCTCACGACTCCCGATACCGCTCGATGCGTCTTTCGCTTCCCTCCGACTCTGTCTGCTGGACCCGGCTCGTCTGCGCCGTGCTGCTCGCGGCGTTGACGGCCGCACCGGCCGCCGCGCAGTCATCCGGCGACGGCAGCTTCTACTCCCGCTATGGCATCGGCATGCTGGAATCGTTCTCCTCCCCGCAGAGTGAGGCACTCGGCCAGGGTGCGTTTGCGCTCCGTACGACCAACTACAACCCGTCGGCGAATCCGGCGCTCTGGGCCGACCAGGTGTTCACCCGCGCAACCGGCTCGATCCGCGTCAACGTGGTTAACGCACAGTCTCCTTCCGGCGAGTCGGCTGTCCTCGGAGCGGGATCCCTCGAAGCGCTACAGATTAGCTTCCCCATCTACACGTCGCGCCTCGGCGTCGGCCTCGCCCTGAAGCCGTATTCCACCAGCAACTACGAGGTCTTTCGGCAGGGCACCGTCGACATCGGTGTCGGAGACGTCACCGAGGCGTCCTACGAAACCGCATACGAAGGACGGGGCGGCCTCTACCTCTTCCGGAGCGGGCTCGGCGGGCGAATCACGAACAACGTCCGTGTCGGCGCCACCGTGGACGTCATCTTCGGGAGCGTGAAAAACACGATCCGGACACGCTTCCCCAATATTACGGCGGCGACGCTCAGCCCGAGCGTGTCCACCGTCCAGACCCGCGTCAGCGGCGTCACCAGCACGCTGGGATCGCAATTTTCGTTCTTCGACGTGTTGCAGGAGAACGACATTCTGGGCATTGGCGCAAGCGTGACGCTGCCGGCCAACCTGAGCGGCGATCGGGTCCGGACGCTCGATGAGAGCCTCGACGCCGACACCGTAGCCGTCTCGAAGGGCGACCTGTCGATTCCCTACGAGATCAAAGCCGGCGTTGCCTATCATATGGGCGAACGCTGGAAATTCGTGGCAGACGGCGTCTACGCGCCGTGGAGCACGTTCGACGCCACCTTCGGCTCGGATGCCCCCTCCCTCGGGCGCTTCCCAATCGGCGGCGAAGGCACGATGAACGACCGCTGGCGCCTGTCCACCGGTTCGGAGTTCATCCCTGCCGGGGACGACCGGTTCCAAAGCTACTTCGCCCGGACCGGTTACCGTCTCGGTACATATGTGGAGCAACAGTATACGACATCGGATCCCGGTACGAACGTGTACGTTATGGGAGCAACAGGAGGACTGAGCCTCCCCACAGCAGTGCCTGGCACACGTGTTGACCTTACGTTTCACGTGGGAACGCGAGGAGCAACGCAGTCCAACCTCATCCGCGACGTATTTTACGGCGGATCGCTCGCAATCAGCATTGGCGAGCGCTGGTTCCAGAAGCCGAAACTTCGATAGTCCCCTTTGCGGGTGCGCCAGGCTCACCTTCGCGCGTCCATCCAAGCACACACATTCAGTTGCCGACTGTTTATAACAGTAGACACATGAGCATCCAATCCACTCAACCGGCCTCGTTTTCTGTGAGGATCCTGCAAACCGCTGTCGCGGCGCTGTTTGCCTCGTTGCTCGTGACGGCGCTCACACCCAACGCGGCTGTGGCGCAGACGCAGGGCGATAACAGCCCGAGTCAGCAGGACAAAGCCATGCACTACAGCCTCTACTACGAGAACCTGAAGAACGAGAACTTCGCCGACGCGCGTCCGGATCTTCGGTGGATCCTGGATCATGCGCCCGGCTTTCCCAAGAACGACGACCGCAACTACGAGCGGGCCGTCGAACTGTATGCCGGTCTGGCCGAGCGAGCGGAGGACGAAAACCAGCAGCGTGCCTACATCGACACGGCTGCGACCATCCTGCGGTCCGCGCCCGAGAAGATGGAAGCTGCCGGCCTCGCCTACGACAAATACGAGTGGGAGATCGAGAAGGGTCGCTTCCTCCAAATTCACGGCGACATCGTACCGGACGGCGTTGAAGGGCTAAAAACCGCACCGTATCACTACGAGAAGGCATTCAGTCTCGCCCCGGAGCGCATCGACCCATACTTCATCAACCAGGTCATCCAGGGCTACGCGGAGGCCAACAAGCAGGAAGAAGCCCTTGCCTTCATGGATCAGGTGCAGGCGAAACGCGGTGACGACGAAGATGTCACCAAAATCCTCTCCACGGCCCGCGAAGACATCTTCGGCAAGAACCCGCAGGCCCAGATCGACTTCCTGAAGAAGAAGCTTGAGCAGAACCCGGGAGACGCTGCAACGCAGAAGAAGCTGTTCGACGTCCTGACGGACGAAGGCTACATTCAGGAAGCGTCGAAGGTTGCCGAGCAGCTCCTGCAAACGGGCAACCTGCCGGCCGAGACGTACCGGTCGATCGCGCAGATGCAGTTGAAGGATGGACGCCCCGCGGACGCGTTTGGAACGTACGAGAAAGCGATGAACGCGGGCGCCGACCTCACGGCCCAAGACTACTTCAACATGGGAACGGCGATGCGTCGCACGGGAGACCTCGCCCAGGCCCGTCGCTATTACCGCGAGGCCATCAACGCAAAATCGGACTTCGGCAACGCGTACCTGGCCATCGGCGATGTCTACGTCGCTGCTGTCTCAGAGTGCGGCGGAAGCAAGATGACGCGGAAGGACAAGGCGGTGTACTGGCTGGCGATCGACATGTACGAGCGCGCCAGGCAGGTTGACTCGAACCTGGCCTCGACCGCCAATAACAACATCCAGACGTATCGCCGCTACATGCCCACGCAGGAGGACATCTTCTACGTGGATGAGTGGGAGGTGGGCCAGAGTGTGCGGATCGACTACGGATGCTACTCATGGATTAACGAGTCCACCACGGTTCGGCAGCCGGTATAGAGCATCGAACCCTTGGTTCACCGGGAGAAGTCCCGGTCCAACCGGCAGATCCTTCGGGGTCTGCCGGTTTTTTTGATGAATGCAGCGTTTCATCGACGTGGTGTATCGTCGCACGGGCCAACGGACCCAGGACGCAGCAGCAGGCTAAACGACATCCCCAGCAACAGGCCCCAGGCCGGGTAGAAAACGAGCGTTCGACGAAAACACCGACGCAGCGCGTGACCCGCGGTCGGCCGCCTTGTATTTTCAGAGGGCGATCCCGTATTTACGAGCTGTACTCACCCATTCTCTTCCGTCCGTCAGCCCCGCTCCGCACATGGCCTCGATCCAACGCGTCTCCGCACGGCAAATTCTGGACAGCCGCGGCAATCCGACCGTCGAAGTAGACGTCACGACCGATGAAGGCGTCCTCGGTCGCGCCGCCGTACCGAGCGGGGCCTCTACCGGGGCGTACGAAGCGGTCGAACTCCGGGATGGCGACGACGCCCGGTACATGGGGAAAGGCGTTCTGACCGCCGTTGCCAACGTTAACACGACGATCGCGTCCGAAATCGCCGGTATTTCGGTGCTCAACCAGATGGCCCTGGATGCACAGCTGGTCGAAATCGACGGAACAGACAACAAGTCCGCCCTCGGCGCCAATGCCACACTGGGCGTATCTCTGGCGGCCGCAAAAGCCGCCGCAGCAACGGTCGGCCTTCCGCTCTTCCGTTACCTCGGCGGCGCCGGTGCACGCACCCTCCCCGTCCCCCTCATGAACATCATCAACGGGGGACGCCACGCCGACAACAGCGTGGACATGCAAGAGTTTATGATCGCTCCCGTCGGCGGGTCCACGTTCGCCGAGGCCCTCCGAATGGGGGCGGAAGTCTTCCACACGCTCAAGTCGGTTCTCCACGGGCGCAATTACGGCACCGCCGTGGGCGACGAGGGCGGCTTCGCTCCGAATCTCGGGTCCAACGAGGAGGCGGTCGAAGTCATTCTCGAAGCCATCGATGAGGCGGGATACACCGCAGGCGAAGACATCTACATCGCCCTGGACCCGGCCACGGCCGAGATGTACGAAGACGGGCAGTACGTTTTCTGGAAAAGCGACCCGAACAACCCGCGCTCGGCCGAGGACATGGTGAAGTACTGGGCCGACTGGGTCGACCGCTACCCCATCCTGTCCATCGAGGACGCGATGGATGAGGACGACTGGGACGGATGGCGCCAGCTCACGGAGGCCGTCGGTGACCGCGTTCAACTCGTCGGGGACGACCTGTTCGTCACCAACACGACGCGTCTGCAGCGCGGCATCGACGAAGGATGTGCGAACTCCATTCTGATCAAGCCGAACCAGATCGGCACGCTGACGGAGACGATCGAAGCAATCGAACGAGCGCATGACCACCACTTCACCGCCGTGGTCAGCCATCGCTCCGGAGAGACCGCCGACACGACGATTGCCGACCTGGCCGTAGCACTAGGCACAGGGCAGATTAAAACCGGCTCCGCCAGCCGAAGCGACCGCGTGGCCAAGTATAACCAGCTTCTCCGCATCGAGGAAGAGCTGGGCGCTGCGGCGCGGTACCCCGGCACTGACGCCTTCCACGTGGCTCGCTGATTTTATGGCACGGCCGCCGGCCCGTCCCTGATTTCGGGCTCTTCTACCGCAGTCCCTGCACCACCATGGCACGCTCCCTCCCCGTATCGCTGTCGAGCCTTCGCCGCTGGCTCATCGTTGGTGGCGTCGTCTTCCTCGTGCTGTGGATCCTGTTTTTCGATAGCCACAGCCTGCTGCAGCGCTACCGATGGCATGCCGAACACGAGCGGCTGACGCAGGAAAACGCCAGGCTCATGCAGGAAACCGAGCGCCTACGAAAGCAACTCGAAGAACCGCTCTCGGACGAAACCGTGGAGCGCATCGCCCGCGAAGAGTACGGCATGATTCGGCCGGGTGAAACCGTCTACCGCATCGAGCGCAAGTAGGCACTCGCATTCCCGACGCATACTCTTTCTCCCGCATCATCGCCCGTGCATGAGCGCCTACGCCGTCGGCATCGACCTCGGAGGAACCAACCTCAAAGCCGCCCTCGTCAGTGAAGACGAGGGGGTCGTGCAGTCCACGCAGCATCCCACCGAAGCCGCTGAAGGCCCCGACCAGGTTGTGGGGCGAATGATCGATGCGGCGCGGTCGCTCATCGAGGACGCGCCCGGCGATGTCGCGGGGATCGGCATCGGATCGCCCGGTGCGATCAACTGGGAACGGACCACCGTCAGTCAACCGCCGAATTTTCCCGGATGGGAGCGGGTCAACCTGCGGGAGGCCCTCTCCGACGTGGCGGGCGATCGGCCGGTCATCGTGGAGAACGACGCCAACGTTGCCGCCCTCGGATCGGCGTACCACGGGGCCGGACAACCGCACGACTCTTTCGTCATGGCTACCCTCGGTACCGGCGTCGGGGGAGCCATCATCTACCAGAATCGCATGTTCCGGGGAAGCACCGGGGCCGCCGGAGAAATCGGTCACATGACGATCGACTACGAGGGTCCCGTGGCAAACTCCGGCGTTGCAGGTGCCATCGAAGCCTACGCCGGTCAGAACTTCCTCACCCGCCATGCGCGGTACCGTCTCATCAACCACCCCGGTAGTCGCGTCTACGACCTCGCGGGAGAAGATCTCGCCGACCTCACACCGAAGCTGCTCTTCGACGCAGCCGAGGACGGCGATCACGCCGCTCAGGAAATCTTCGCCTGGGTCGGTCACAAACTCGGGTGCGCGCTCGGATCGGCCGTCAACCTCCTCGACATCCGGGTGATCGTTGTCGGCGGGGGCATCTCTGCCGCGGGGGACTACATCCTTGAGCCTGCACGCGAGTCCCTTCAGCGCTACGTCGCCACCGCCCTCCGCGACGGCCTCCGCATTGAACAGGAGGATCGCGGGAACGAAGTGGGGCTGCTCGGCGCTGCACAGATGATCTTTTCCGGGGAAGACGCGCACGTCGGTGACTGAATCTCCGGTGCCTGACGCACACGCGCCCGCCGCCCGACCGATCGGTTTCGCTCCGGCTGCTAACCGTTGATCACGGTGGCGTGAAGCGATGATCCGCATACGAAATGATGCACGACGGGCGTTCTACCTGTCCCCCCTCCATCTCCGTCGAACCGGTTTTCTCCGCTGCATCCGCACTGTTCCTGATGGTTCTCCGCTCACTGCTTGCTGTTCTTGCTGCCGCCGTATGGCTGTGCTCGGCACCGGCGGCGCATGCTCAGACCGGCGCTCCGGCCGATACGGTGCAGGCAGATACCACGCAGGCCGACACGACACGAGTCGACACGACACGAGCCGACACGACGCAGGTAGGCACCGAACAGGCTGATGAAACGGGCGGTCAGGCGGTCCGCGCTGACACGTCCGGTCGTGGTCCAGGCCGCCCGGCGGGCGCACCGCCGTCCGGTACAGGTGGTCCCGGCGGAAGCGGCCAGGGCGACGGCGTCAACCAGCCGGTCACCCTTACCTCCCGCGACTCCCTCGTCATCACCTTCAACGAGGAGACCGGCGACATCGGCACACTGTACGGGGACTCCAAGATCACGTACGAAGATGCGACGCTGCAGGCCCGGGTTGTAGAGATGAACTTTGACCGGGATCAGGTCACAGCTTACGGTCGGCGACAGGCCAGCCCGGACACGGCCGCGGCTCCTCCGTCACCGCCGGCGACGGTCCGGCGGCAGCGCATCGGCAACGTCATCGGCCGACCGGAACCGCAGCGTGATCGCCCGGACAGTCTCCGCATGGAACCCCCGTCGTTCCAACGCGGCAACGAACAGTCGTTCACCGGGTCGGAACTGTCGTTCAACCTGGCCACGAATCGTGGACGGGTCGTCAGCGCGCGGACACAGGCACAGCAGCGCAGTGGTTTCGTGACCGGCCGGACGGTCAAGGTCTACGAGGACAGCACGCTGTTCGTGCAAGACGGTTCGTACACGACGTGCGACTGCGAACCGGATGAAACGCCGTCCTACTCCCTTCGGTCGGACCGAATGAAGGTGCGCGGCGAATGGGTCTACACCGGCCCCATCCAGATGTATCTGTTCGAGGTGCCGACGCCCCTATGGCTCCCGTTCGGCTTTCTGCCCAACACGCAGGGACGACGTAGCGGCCCCCTCCCACCCCAGTACGGCCAGGACGAGCGCGGACTCTACCTTCGCGACTGGGGATGGTATTTCGCCATGAACGACTACGTGGACCTGACGCTTCGTGCCGGGATCTGGTCTCAGGGTAGTTTTGAGATTCTGCCCCGCTTCCGATACGCCAAACGGTATCGGTACTCCGGGAATCTTCGGCTCGAATACCAGCGGGAGCGCATCGGGGAGCCGGAGGACCCCAGCCCCACGCGTCGACAGGAGGGCCGGCTCGGCTGGTCGCACTCGCAGACCCTCAGCCCGACCGCTTCCCTGAATGGGAACGTGAATCTCGTCACCTCGGGCGATTACCTCCAGGACAACGCGACCAACGTTAACGATGCCGTTCGCCAGACGATCAACTCGACCGTTCGCTATCGCAAGCAGTGGCCCGGCGGCGATCGAAGCCTCTCGATTTCGGCCCAGCAGAATCAGCAGCTCTCGACCGGCGCCGCAACCGTCGGTCTGCCCTCGTTAAATTTCACCCAGGGGCAGTTTAAACCGTTCCGGGACGAGCAGAATCTAAACGACCCGCAGTGGTACGAGAAGGTGACGCTGCAGTACGACCTCTCGTTCGAGAACCGATACTCCTTCACGCCGCGATCGGAGGAGCAGCTGCTGGCGGAAGGGGATACCACCGCAGCAGAAGCAGAATGGTATGACGCCCTGTTCAACCCGGATCTCTATCGCCGGGCAACCGGCAACAACGAGCCGCCCCTCGACCCGGAGATGACCCACAGCATCCCGATCAGCGCATCCTACCGGATCTCGCGATTCAACCTGAATGTCACGCCCAACGCCCGCTATACCTCGAACTGGTACCTCTACACGAAGCGTCTGGAGCGGGTCGAGCGACAGGTGGAGGATGACGATCCGTCAACGCCCGACGTCGACGAGTCGCGGATTGACACGGTTAACGCCGCCCGCAACGTCCAGGGCTTTTACAGCGAGCACCGATTCAATACGAGTGTAAACCTGAGTACGGAGGTGTTCGGGATCTTTCCGGTGAAAGCCGGACCGTTCGAGGGGCTTCTCCATCGCATCAGTCCGAGCGTGAGCCTGACGTACACACCCAACTTCAACGACCCCTTTTGGGGGCAAACGCGCGTCCTGGAGGGGCTGGATGGCGAACCGGTGCTTGACCGCAACGGCCGAGAGCAGCTCTACAACATCCGATCGGGACGCGTCGTCGGCCAGGGGAATCAGCAGTTGTCGCTCGGATTCCGTGCAGGCAACGAGTTCGAGACGAAGCGCGTGCGCGTGGACTCGACGGGGGAACGGGACGAGAACAGGGTCAAGTTTCTCGACATGGACGTGTCGACCTCCTACGACTTCGCCGCCGATAGCCTGAATCTGGCTGACGTACAGGTCAATGCCCGGACGACGATCGCGGACCTGGTCAACGTTCAATCGAGACTCACCATGAGTCCATACGAGTTCGTTCGCCTCCCGAACCCCGGGTCTCCCGAGCCGCAGTACGAAGTAGTGGACAAGTACGAGGCCGCCAGTACGCCCTGGAAGCCGCTTCGCTTCACCGACTTAACGCTGAGCATGAGCATGCGGCTCACGCCGGACGGCCTGTCGGGCGGCTCCAACCGAAGTATGGCCCGGAACCGACCCCAGTCCGGAGCACGTGCCGGCACGCCGACCGGCCGGTCCGGCGATCCGTACGCGGCCTACCGGACGTACACGGGTTATCCCCAGTTCGAAACGGACTGGAATATGGAACTGGATTTGACCTACTCCCTCTCCAAGCCGTTCGTCGATTACGACCGGCGAGCGTCGATGCGCGTCAGTGGCGGATTTGCGGCAACGCCGAAGTGGCGAATCACCGTAGACAGCAGCCTGGACCTCGTGGAGACGAAATTGCGCCAGACCAACTTTAGCGTCAGCCGCGACCTGGGGTGCTGGTCCCTGTCGCTCGGCTGGTCGCCCATCGGCCGACGGCAGTACTACAGCTTCCGGCTGGCCGTCAACCAGGGCATGCTGTCGAACCTGCTCCGGCTCGACATTCCCCGCGGTGGCGATAGCAACGTCTTCCGTGACATCGGGTCCCGCGTCGGGCAGTCGGCCGCAGGCGCCGCGGGCGGCGGGCCGGGACGCTTCTAACCACGGCACCTTGCCCGGGATCAAAGGGGGCCGGACGGTCCCGCGCGGCTCCGTGGAGGCGCTGCACCTCATCTCACGCCGCCCTCCTTCTCCTTTCCTGTCGACGGTCTATCGAAAACAAAAAAAACGCACCGCCCCGGACCCGGGACGGTGCCTTTCTTAATCCATGGCAACCGGACGACTGTCCCGGCTGCGAATGTACGTTTCTACTGCGCCACGCCGATGGCCGACTGGACCTTGTCCGCTGCTTCCTTCAGCAGAACCGCCGACTCAATTTCGATATCGCTCTCATCGAGCAGCTCTTTGCCTTCCTCCGCGTTCGTGCCCTGCAGGCGGACGATCAGCGGAACGGTGATATCGACGTTCTTCGCCGCCTGGATTACACCCTGGGCGACCCGGTCGCACCGGACGATGCCGCCGAAGATGTTGACGAGAATAGCCTCCACGTTGTCATCCTTGAGGATGATGCGGAAGCCGGCTTCAACCGTCTCCGCGCTGGCCGAGCCACCGACATCCAGGAAGTTCGCCGGCTCGCCGCCTGCCAGCTTGATGATGTCCATCGTCGCCATGGCCAGACCCGCGCCGTTCACCATACATCCGACGTTTCCGTCCAGCTTGATGTAGCTGAGACCGTACTCGCCGGCCTCAACCTCGGTCGGGTCCTCTTCGTGGATGTCGCGCATATCCGCAATGTCGTCGTGGCGGAAGAGCGCGTTATCGTCGATGTTGATCTTCGCGTCGACCGCAATGACGTCGCCCGAGCCGGTCAGAACGAGCGGGTTGATCTCCGCAAGCGTGCTGTCGGTTTCCTCATATGCCGTGTACAGCGCCATGATGAACCGAACGCCCTGCTTGAAGGCATCTCCCTCGAGTCCGAGCGCGAAAGCGAGACGCCGCGCCTGAAACGGACGGAGCCCGATCGTCGGATCGATCCATGCCTTGTGGATCGCCTCCGGCGTTTCCTCGGCCACCGTTTCGATCTCCACGCCGCCCTCGCTGGAGACCATGATGACGTTCATGCTCTTCTCGCGGTCAAGCGTGACGCCGACGTAGAATTCCTGCTCGATATCAACGGCATCCACAACCAGAATTTTGCGGACGAGCTGTCCGTCCGGACCCGTCTGGTGAGTCTTGAGGTTCATCCCCAGAATGTTGGAGGCGTGCTCTTCGACCTCTTCGACCGACTTGGCGAGCTTGACACCGCCTCCTTTCCCGCGACCACCCGCATGAATCTGGGCTTTCACGACGAACATGCTGGCGCCCTCTTCCTCGAGGTTCCTGGCAGCTGCGACCGCTTCATCGACCGACTCGGCCACGACGCCGGGCTGGACGGCCACGCCGTACTCGTTCAGAATGTCTTTCGCTTGATATTCGTGGAGTTTCATGAACGCGGGACGTGTTGCGTGATCAGGGAACGGGCGAGTAAAGTATGTGCCCCTCGACAAAGAATCTACCATGCCTGCGCCCAGTCGGGAATCTTCCCATCGTTTCCACGCGAGCACCAAGCGACCGTCTGACGGACCCGGTTGACCCGCGGCCCATCCCCCCGGCTATATCTGTCTCCCTGCGGTGGACGCATACGTCGCGGCAATCGGGCCGGGCCCATCGTAGGCAAAACCCGTCTGCCTCTCCTGCGTAATGCCTCACCCGTCTGATTGCTTCACCGGCGCCCACTCTCTTGACGCGGTTTGAACGCCACATTGCTGCCCGCCTGATCAAAGGCTTCGTCCTCTTCGTCGGGGCACTGATCGTCTTTTTTATCGTCCTCCACTGGGTCGAATACAGCGACGACTTTCTGGATCGGGGTGCCACCGTCCGAGAGGTCTTTCTCGTCTACTATCCGAACTACATCCCGGAGATCGTCCGGCTCACCTCCCCCCTTGCCCTGTTCCTGTCGTGCATCTACCACACCGGGAAGCTGGCGCAGGAACTGCAGCTGACAGCGCTCCAGACGTCCGGCGTATCGCTGTACCGCCTGATGGTCCCGTACGTAAGCGTGGGCCTACTCGTCACGGTTCTCATGTTCGGATTCAACGGCTGGGTCGTGCCCAAAGCCAACGAAACGGTTGTCGAATATGACAACGAGTACCTGCACCCGAATTCGAGCACCGTCGACGTGAGCGAGGTGCACCGGCAGAACGGCCCCAACACGATCGTGAGCGTCGGTTACTACGATCGGCGCGACGATACCGGCCATCGGGTGTCCATCCAGCGCTTCAACGAGTCGAACCACCTGGCGTACCGCGTGGACGCGGAGCGGATGATCTGGGCGGATTCGACCGAGACCTGGACCCTCCATTCGGTGACGCGACGCTGGTTCGACCCGTCGGGGATGGTTCGCGAACAGGACACCACCCGTACGGACACGACCCTGCAGATCTACCCGCGGGACTTCGCTCGAACGCAGCGCGATGTCGAGGCCATGACCATTCCGGTGGCATCGGATTACCTGGACGCACTTCGACGATCCGGAGCCGGACACCTTGGTCGACCGCTCGTCGCCTACTACTCGAAGTACGCCTACCCGTTTGCCAACCTGATCGTCGTCCTGATCGGTGTCCCGCTTGCTGCCGTTCGCCGGCGCGGGGGGCAGGCGACCCGCTTCGCCATTGGGCTCTTCACGGCGTTCGTGTATCTCGCCCTCCAGAAGCTCGCCGAACCCTTCGGGTACGCCGGGGCGCTGCCTCCCGCCGTCGCCGCGTGGCTTCCCCACGTCGCGTTCGCGGTCATAGCACTGGTCGTCCTCTGGCGCACCCGGAAGTAGAAAGCCCCACCCGCAAACACAAAATGCCGCCCCCAAGGAGCCGGCATTTTGTGTTGCCTTGCCATCGAGAAGCGTCGTTAGAAGAGATACTGGAGTCCGACCGTCGTAGCGATAACGACGACGGCGCTGGTGGATCCGTCGTCGGCGTCAACGCTGTAGCGGGCATACCGAATTCCGGGCGCGATGCGGACGCGGGGGGACACCGAAAAGGCGTAGCCCCCTTCAAGCTCGGCGCCGAGTCCCGCATCGCTGGTGAAGGCGTAGTCGCGAGCGTCGATGCCAAGCTGCTGGTAGATCGCCCCCAGGCGTGCCCAGGCTCCGGACGCCCCGATATCGCCGTACTGCAGTCCCAGGGCGCCGCCGTACGTCGTGAACGTGACATCCCCGCCCGAGCAAAAGCCGCCCGCGCATCCGAACGCACTCCGCTCAAGGCCTGCGTACACGCCCCATCGCTGCGCCAGCGCGTATCCTGCATTGAGCCGAAGACTGAGGGACGGTTGAACGGTGAGTCCGGATCGGGCCTGTTCATATGCCCCGACGGTGGTGCCCGTCTGCAATTCGAGGGAGAAGGGTCCATCTTGCGCCTGAGCCGGGAAGCACGCTCCGGCGCTCAGAGCGAGTAGCACAATCCAGAACGCAGGAGAGAAAAGTCGCTGTGACATAGAGAATCGATCCGTCGGGGGAAGGAAGGTGGGCCGCTACCGATCTACGGTTGGACGCGGCGGGGGACGGTGGAGACGCCATCGGAGAACGTCACCTCGAGTACCGTCGTCGTCGGCACGAACGCACGTCCACTGCGGCCGAAGGTCAGGATGTCACCATTGGCGGCATCCCGAACCAGAACCTCAGGATAGCGGTCGGCATCCCAGGTCAGTTGCGTGCCCGACCCGTCCGGCGTGAGCGATACCTGCGGGTCCGATGCGGACTTGGCGGCGCCGGTCGCCTGTAGCGAGGCGGAGTGGCCGTTGCCACTCACACGTAGCGATGCGAGCCGGCTGAGCTCCATCTCACGCGTCGGCAGCGCAAAAACAAAGTTCGAGTAACCATCCGGCAGGTGTGAGATGGTTTCCCCGTCGAAGCGCGTGGAAAACAGCGTCTGCCCACGCGCATCGCGTCCTTCCAGCACGTACGGCCCCGATCCGGATGGACGAACGGGCCGGGCGGTAATGGGGAAGGCCGCGTCCAGCGTGACCGCGTCCGGGGAGAGCGTCCCGCGGATCAGCAGCACTTCGTCAGCCGCCTGTTTCTGAAGACGACGGCCTTCCGTCGCACGACGATAGTCGAGAATTCCTTCGTACGAATAATCACTGATCCACACCGGATTGCAGTAACTCATGAAGTCCTGCGTCCCGGACGCGAAATACTCTTCCGTCTCAACGTTGTAACCGGGCACGCCGATGTCGGCCCGCGAGTACGGGTAGTTTGCGTCCGGATTGCCGGGGTTGCCGCACGGGCTATGGCTGCGGCCGAAGTTGTGACCCAGTTCGTGAGCAAGAACTCCAATTCCGAAGGGAAGCCGGTCGTACCCGATCGAGGCCCGTCCCGGGACGTACCCAAGGCCGCCGTAGTTCTGAGTGACATCCCCGGGGAGAACGCCATAGAAGTAGCGTCCCCGTCCGTCATCGAGTTGAAGCGCCCGGATGTCGGACAGGATCGACGACCAGTTCGCGAGGGACGTCGGGGCGGTGCTGGTTATGAACGGTGTGCGGACCTCCCAGTCGATATCGCTCAGCGGAGCCATCTGTCGGAGCTCACTGAGGAAGAGTTCAGCATTCGAGGGATCCACGTTTCCGCGCGAGCCGGTCGGTTCGTACTCGACGGGCACAAGCGTGATGTCAAACCGAGGTACGTTCTCCACATCCAGCGCTTCCGGGTCGCCGTCGCGCGGGTACATCCGCGGATCGCCGGGCGCGACCGGCTGCTCCGGCACGGCCACGAGCTGCACCGAGACGCCGGGGCGGAGGAGCGACCCAGGGACGACGCCATTCCAGGAGGCGTCGAAGTCGGCCCGGTTGATCGACGGCGGGATGGGGCCTGTGCCCGAAATGTCGACCGTCTCGATCACGGACCCATTTTCGTAAAAGATGGCACGCACGCTCGGGCGGAAGGACCCATCGTTGGCTCCCGGGTCGCCTCGGAGAAAAACACGAAGTAAACCGTCACGCTCTGCAACCAGGGGAATCGACCCGTCGAGCCGCTGGGTACTCTGGGTAACGAGAAAGCCTTCCACCTGGACGAACTGCAGCGTCCGCACGTCGACCGGCAGCCGGGTGCCGTCCGCCGGAAACGACAGGACGGACGACGACGTTGCCGGCAGGTTGTCGTCCGGGTCGAGTCGGACAGCCAGCTCCAGCCCTTCCCGCACGTACTCGCCCGGTAGATCCACCTCCCACCGGTTCGATCTATCGTCTGCATCGCTACCCGTGCGAATGCGTCCGGGAGCCTCCTGCCGGATCGTCGTCTCCAGCGTCCCACTGTTGTAGATCAGCAACTCTACCGGGGGCCGAAAAAAGTTCTCCTGATCGGCCTTCACCGTGACGCTCACCGTCGCCGGCGTGTAGGGCTCCAGCTTGCCCGAATCGTCGTAGGAGACGTCGCTCTGCACGATCTCTGCGTCGACCGTCACGTCCAGTTCCGCCGGGTTCACGCGGATGGCCGTCGATCCGGAAAGATCGCCCAGCGCGCCGCGGAGCACGGTCTCGCCACCTCCGGCTGCCACCGGCACGCCGTTCTCGATCGCCATCACCTCCGAGTTGTCACTGATGTACACCACGGAGGATGCCGTCCAGCCCGGCTTGTCGTCGATACGTTTGCCGTCCTCGCCGTACGCCAGCACGTTCACCTGAACGGTGTCGCCCTGCGTGACGAGCGAGTCTACCGGCTGCAGGTCCAACCGAGAGACCTCTACTTCGGGCGCGAGAAGAGCGTCGGAGCAGCCGCTCCAGAGCGTCACAAGACCGAGAATCAAAACGGCTATCCAGACCGGGCGCACGGAGGCACCGGCGCGTTGCTTAGATCGAGTCATCCTGTCACGAAGCTGGGGGTAGGGCGAGCAACCGTCGCGGCCTGCTCGAAAAAGGGGTGCGATCTACTACGGAGTGAACGGATAAATCTGACGTTCACACCACGGTAACATGCAAATCTCGTTCCCCGGTTCCGGGGACCAGCGGTTCACGCTCAGGCTTCTCCGACGCCGCCGCCGAAGTTCATCGGGCGATCGGGACGGTCCGGTGGGTCGATCTCGCCGTGCGCGTTCTCATAGCGTTCGACATTCTCCTCCAGCGCCGCGAGGATGCGTTTGGCATGGCTGGGCGTCACGAGGACGCGGTGTTTCACCTTCGCCTTCGGTACGCCCGGTACCATGCGGATAAAGTCGATGACGAACTCTTCGGGCGTATGCGATACCATAACGAGATTCGCATACGTGCCTTCGGCCGTCTCTTCATCGATCTCGATATTCATTTCCTGCGGGTCCTGCGCAGCGCCAAAATCTTCCATCAGAACGAGTGGGCGAGTGGTCCAAAGTTGCGGTGATGTCGGCTTGAAGGAAACCAACGTCCCGTCCAATTGCGAAAGTCCGTCACGGCAACGCAAAAGCGCCGGCCCGAATGAACGGCACCGGCGCAATCTCACGGCCTATATGGCAAAATGTGGGTCACGAGGCGCCGTTGCCGTTCCGCCCCATGCGTGCGAGCGCGCTGATGAGATCGCTTTTGGTGACCACCGTGTATCCGGCGTCACGCTCGACCAGGACCGCGCCGGTATCCCCTTCCAGATACGATGTGAGGTGATCAAGGTGCAGTGAGGCGGGAACGACGGGGAATGGTTCGCCCATGATGGTGCTGACCGGTTCGTCGCGTGCGGACGGGTTCTCCACCAGGCGGTTCAGAATCCGGGACTCCGTCACGCTTCCGACCACGTCGTCACCGTCGACCACCGGCACCTGCGAGATGCTCTGCTCCGTCATGCGCTCAATAACGGCGCCGATCGTGTCGTCCGGTGATGCCGAAATGACCGTTCGCGGCGTTTTGCGGGCGCTCACGACCTGATCGGCGGTTACCTCGGGCCGCGACTCGAGGAACCCGTGGTTCTTCATCCACTCGTCGTTGTACGTCTTCGAGAGGTAGCGGAAGCCGGAGTCCGGGAGCAGAACAACGACGACATCGTCTTCCGAAAGATCATCGCGATGATCGTTCAGCCACTGAAGCGCGCCGGCCATGGCCATGCCGCACGACTGACCGATGAAAAGCCCCTCTTCCCGGGCAAGGCGACGGGTCATCTGCATCGACGTTTTGTCGTCAACCTGCACGAAATCGTCGACCGCGTCGAAGTCCATGTTTTCGGGGAGAATGTCTTCGCCGACCCCCTCCGTGAAGTAAGGATAGATTTCGTCCTCGTCGAAGACGCCCTCGTGGAAGTACTTGTGGAAGACCGAGCCCATCGGATCGACGCCGATCACCTGCACGTCGTCATTGTGCTCCTTCAAATAGCGGGAGGTGCCGCTGATCGTACCTCCGGTCCCGGCCCCGGCGATGAAATGCGTGATGCGGCCTTCCGTCTGTTTCCACAACTCCGGCCCGGTCGTTTCCACGTGGGCCTTCGGATTCGCGCTGTTGTCGTACTGATTCAGGTAGACGGAATTCGGGATTTCCTCTGCGAGCCGGCGCGCCACGGAGTAGTAGGATCGCGGATCGTCCGGCTCCACGTTCGTCGGGCACACAAGCACTTCGGCACCGAGGGCACGAAGGACGTCCACCTTTTCTTGACTCTGCTTGTCCGTCGTGGTAAAGATGCACTTATACCCCTTCGCGATCGCCGCGATGGCGAGACCGGCGCCGGTATTGCCGCTCGTTCCTTCGACAATCGTTCCGCCGGGTTCGATCTTGCCTTCCTGTTCGGCCCGTTCGATCAGGGTCACGCCGATCCGGTCTTTCACGGAGCCGCCCGGGTTGAAGAACTCCATTTTCCCCAGAACGGTGCACGGGAGGTCACCCACAACGTTATTGATGCGCACGAGCGGCGTGTTGCCGATCGCGCCGAGAATGTTATCGTGCCACATGGTGCGTATCGAAATCCGTTCGGAGAAGAAGACCGTTGCAGGCGGGTCGACCGGCGATTTAGCCGATCAGGTGTACGCTGTGCGCACCATCGACCCGCCGCAAATGTTTCTGCCGGTCCCGACCATCGCATTCGATTCGGGCGACGTCGCAACGGGAACCGGTCACGTCGCATTATACAAAACCGCGATGTCGCGATCACAAGCGGGGCTGGGGATTACGCGTGAACCCTCCTCGGTGCCCGTGTGAATCTGCGCCTGCGAAAAGGCGGTCGCGGGCCCGGACTCGGTTGATTTTTCGCCGACGCGTCGTAGCTTTGAAGAAGCGCATGTTCGCTTCCCTCAGCCCCTGCCGGATGCTATGCTTCCCACTGTCGAAACCGAGTTACTCGTTGCCACGTGCGCGCCCACCGGCGAAGCGACCCATTGCAATACGGCGTGGCAATCGGTTCTTGGCACGATGGAGGACCCGTGGGCGCAGCTCTCCGACAGCGATGAGGAGCTTGCCAACGCAGCGGTCCTCGAAGCCGCGACGGGGACGCTCGTGACCAACCAGGTGGTGTCGGCCGCCACCCCGGAGCGCGATGAGCCGCTGCCTGTGCTGCTGCATTTCGTTCCGGTGTACGGACAACCAGTGAACGGGGATGAGGGGACCATTGCGGCCGTCACGGTGTCCGGCGAGGTCATGGCGGAGCCATCGTCGTGGATGATTAGCCAGACGCAGCGACACCGAATGGAAGCCCTCGGGCGGATGACCATGGGGGTCGCGCACGACCTGAACAACCTTCTGAGCGGGCTCATCGGCCACATCGAATTGCTGAAGGAGCGCGCGACGAGTGAGCTGTCGGCCGACTCTATTCGCGACTCGCTGTCGACGATCGAACAGGCGGCCGAGGACGGTGCGGCGCTCATCGAGAAGCTGCAGCGGTACATTCGCCGCGACACCCAGGCGCATTTCGAGACGCTGGATCTCCCCACGCTGCTGGAAGACTCGATCACGCTCACTCAGCCGTACTGGCACAACGAGCCGCGCCGGCAGGGCATCGAGATCACGATCGAGGAGCATCTAAACGGCGTACCTCCCGTCCAGGGCGTCCCGTCCGAACTCCGTGAGGTGTTCGTCAACCTGATCCTGAACGCCGTTCAGGCTATGCCGGACGGTGGAACGCTCCGCGTGGCGTCGTTCACCGATGACGCCGACAATGTCTGCGTGGAGGTGGAAGATACCGGGATCGGGATGACGGAAGAGACGAAACGCCACATCTTCGAGCCGCTCTACACGACGAAGGGCGACAAAGGGACCGGCATGGGCCTGGCCGCCAGCTACGGCATCGTGCAGGAGCACGAAGGGCGGATCGACGTCGACACTGAGCCGGGGGACGGAACCACGTTTCGGCTTACCTTTCCGCCGTCCGGCGGATCGCTCCCCGAGAAGAAGCCGAAAGAGAAGACCCGGGCCGACGCCGCGCGGGTACTGGTCGTTGACGACGAAGAAATGGTGCGGTCGATCGTGACCCAGCTGCTCTCCCTCAAAGGGCACGACGTGGACCTCGCCGATTCCGGCGCCGAGGCGCTCGAACTGATCGAGGAGAACACGTATGACATCGTGTTCACCGATTTCGGGATGCCGGAGATGACGGGAGCGGAGCTTGCCCGCGTCCTGCACGACCGCCGACCGGGCCTTCCCGTCATCCTCCTGACCGGGTATACGGAAACGGATCAGGCCGTAAAAGAAGTCGAGGCCGTCCTGTCGAAGCCCTTTAAACTGGAAGAACTACAGGCGACCATCCAGCGCTTCGTTCAGTAGCGATGCCTATGGCCGCATGCTTCGACACGTCACCGTCGACAGGAGCTCACGAGCCGCCACCATCGTTCAAGTAGCTCCACACGATCGACAACGCGCGGTCCCGGCGTGTGATGATGTCCGCCTGCACGCTGTATCCGTCTCGCAGACGACTCGGCCCAACCGCTTGGACCGCGGTGGAGTCGAGGTGCACGTCCACTTGATACATCGTACCCCCCGAGGCGCCCCGGGGGACGTTCCCTGTGGACGTATCGACCGGTGTGACGCCGACCCGACGTACGGTTCCCGGAAGCAGTTTCTTTCGCTCCGATCGTAGCGGGAGAACGTCGACGCGGACGGAGTCTCCGACCTCCACCCGTTGAACGGTTCGCTCCGAGACCGCGAGGCGGGCACGCCAGGCGGTCACGTCGGCCACTTCGATCAGTGTGTCTCCGGCACGCACGCGACGGCCGATCAACCCTTCGACGTTGGCCGTGCGGATAACCCCTCCCATAGGAGAACGGAGGGACCGGCGACCGTCCTTCCCGTCGAGCTGTACCAGCACCGTCCCTTCTGCAACGGTGTCCCCGGTCGCGACGGATACGTCCACGACATCCGCGCTCCCGGTTGCCCTGACGGATCGGACCTCCATGGGTTCGAGAACACCCTGGGCCTCTACCGTCAGATCGACCTTCACGAGGAGACCGACGAGCACCGCGGCAATTGCCAGTATCACGAGGATTGCGAACGTGATTCCGACGATCCGCGTGACGAAGTGCGTGCCCGCCTCTCCCGTATCCGGAATGTCCGGCAATTCCAAATACTGTTCGCGGGAAGACCCCGACGAACTGCGATCATGCGTCCCCCTCATGCGGCGCTTGGCGTTTGGTGCGAGATGCGTACGGCCGAATCCTCCGGACGGGACGGGCGTTTTCGATTCCTTTAGCGGCTCTCCCCGGTCTCCCTCCCTGTTGATGACGCCCGCCCCTTCCCACTCCACCGTGCTTTCTGCCTGTCTGGCGCTTGGCCTGTGGTTCGTAGCCCTCGTCGGATGCGGAGGGGAAACCGACCCGGAACGGGCATACGAACGGGCGCGCCAACACGCCGCGGCGGAGCGGTTCGAAGAATCGCTGTTCGAGTACCGGCGGGCGGCGCGGGACGGACATCCGTTCGCCATGTACGAGCTGGCCACCGTGCTCCGTTCCGGTACGTTCACCGGCCCCGGCGGATCGCCCGTCGGCTATGTCGGTCGGGATACGGCAGCGGCCCGGCGCTGGTTTGCTTCCGCGGCGCCCTCGCTCGCAGAGGCCGCGAGATCCGGCGATCCTGACGCCGATCTTGCACTTGGCGAGATGCACTACCGCGGGTACGGAGTGACACGCGACACGACGGCCGCGCTGGACCACTGGCGACGGGCGGCCGCTGCCGGGCTGGCGGAGGCGCAGTACCGACTGGCCATGTCGCGGTTCGAAGCCGGGGCTCATCGCCCGGCGTTTCGGTGGGCGCATCGGGCTGCAGACCAGAAGCATGCAGCCGCCGAATCATTTCTCGCGTTTCTCTATCAAGATGGATATGGAACGGCTCGCGATCCGGACTCTGCGATGGTCTGGCTGCGACGCGCTGCAACCCACGGCGACTCGTCGGCCATCTGGCAGTTGCGTGCACTCGAAGACGCAGGGCGCGAGCCCTCGGAGTAAGGTTGCGGTCGTCGGATGGCCGGGCGCGGAAACGAAAAAGGACGCCCATCCGCGGAGAAGGGCGTCCTTTTCGCTAAAACTACCAGTATGTACGCCGGTCAGGCGCGGTACCCGGCACGGGCGAGCGCCGTCGCCGGGAGATGCTTCTCTACATACGCAATCGTATCGATCTCGATCAGGGCGTCGGGGGGCAGGTCGGGGTTATCCGATGTGTGTCTGGAGATCTTCGCGCCGGTGCCGCTGGCGAAGCTTGCGCAACGCCTTCTCTTTAATCTGACGAACGCGCTCTCGGGTGAGGTCAAACCGCTTGCCGATCTCTTCGAGGGTGAGCGGGTGCTCCCGTCCGATCCCGAAGTAGAGGCGCGTGATTTCCGCCTCACGATCGTGCAACATGCTCAGGGCGCGCTCAATGTCGATTTTCACCGACTCGCCCATCATCTCATCATCCGGATTGTCACTCTCCTCATCCGGCAGGACGTCCAGCAGGCTGTTGTCGTCCTCCTCGTTGAACGGGGCGTCCATCGAGAGGTGACGGGAGGTATGCTGCATGGCCTCGCGCACCTTTCGGACGTCGATCTCGAGCTCTTCGGCGAGCTCTTCGATGTTGGGCTTCCGCTCGTGCTCCTGCTGGAGACGGGCGCTGGCTTTCCGGATCTTGGAGATCGTGCCGATCCGGTTCAGCGGAAGACGGACGACGCGGCTCTGCTCGGCGAGCGCCTGCAGGATCGCCTGGCGGATCCACCAGACGGCGTAGGAGATAAATTTGAATCCGCGCGTCTCGTCGAAGCGCTTGGCGGCCTTGATGAGGCCGTAGTTACCTTCGTTGATCAGGTCGGAAAGGGAAAGGCCCTGTCCCTGGTACTTCTTCGCGACGGAGACGACGAAACGAAGGTTGGCTCGACACAGCTTATGAAGCGCCTCTTCATCGCCTTCTTTGATGCGCCGGGCCAGGTCGACCTCTTCCTCCGGCTCAAGGAGATCGATTTTCCCAATCTCTTGGAGGTACTGGTCCAGCATCCGTTGCTCGCGCGGAACGTACATATGGCTCCTGTCGGTCTGTCGTGACGATAGCGTAAGCGATAAGGACGGGGTCTGCGCGGGAGGGCTGCGCACGACCGGGTACACAGATCAAGGCCAGGCCTGCCCACTGCATCCATCCGGTGCAGGACGCACGGGGCAACCTCCGTTCGAGCAGGGTGGCGTACAGCGGAAGAGCGTCCTTCCTCTTCCCCCAGGCCTTGCACGGTCCCGACGTTTGCGGATGCGCGCAGACCCGCTGGTACTGGAACCGGTGGCGAGCCGGCCCGCCTCGCGGACGGAGACGGTTATCAACAACCCGGATAGCCAGGTCGTCAAATCAGTAACAGGGCTGTAAATTACCTTTGTGTGTACCGCAGACTGACCACGAGTTGCGAAACGTCTTGTTCCGGGCCAAACGGATTATATTCGCTCATCCTCCGACCAAAGTCAACGTTTCATACCGAGAACGTCTAAAATTTCCTCGGCCACGTCTCGTTCTTCACTCATCCGCGGCACTTTCGTCTGTCCGCTGATGTTTTCCTTCGTGGCTTTGAGCCAGCGATAAAACGCACCTTCCGGAAGAACATGCACGGACGGACCGGCAAACGCATGGGCCTCGCGGCGGATCTGGTAGTGGCGGTTCACGTCCTGTAAATGGGCGTCGAGCAGGCCCTCGAAGGCGGTGAGGTCCGCCGGCTCGGTGTCAAACTCGATCAACCACTGATGACCCGGAAGGTCTCCGTCCTCGATCGTCCGGGAGGTGACATGGTAGTGGGAAACGTGCGCTCCGGTTTCATCGCACGCATGCTGAATCGCCGTCCGGGCCTCGTCGCCGAAGACCGCTTCTCCATACTTATCTAGCATCTCGCTGGTCCGTCCCGCCACAAGAATTTTGTAGGGGTCGACGCTCGTGAAGCGAATCACGTCACCGACGTCGTAGCTCCAGAGCCCGCTGCATGAGGTGATATACAGGGCGTAGCGAACACCGGGCTCGACGTCTTCGATCGTAAGCCGTGTCGGGTTGTCACTGTACTGCTCCTCGGCAGGCACGAACTCGAAGAAGACGCCGTTGTCCAGGTGTAGCAGCATGGACGGATCGTCCAGCTCGTTCTGGAAGGAGAAAAAGCCTTCGGAGGCGCCGTAGGTCTCGAGAAAGTCGATGTCGATTCCGATCTGCGCTTCCAGCAGGTCGCGGTAGGACCGAAGGGCGACCCCACCCCCGATGAAGAGCTGCAGATTCGGCCAGACTTCGCCGACTGTCGACGCCGACGCACCGGTGCGCCGGTTGTAGACCTCAATCAGTTTGTCGAAAAGCACCAGCGCCCAGGTCGGCGCCATGACCAGCAGACGAATGTCCATATCGAACGTCCGCTCCGCAATCTTCTCAAGTTTCTGCTCCCAGTTCGGGATGAAGGACACCTCGTTCGGCACCGCCTGGAAGATGGCGCGGAAGTATCCCGGCGCGTTCTCGGCGAGGAGCCCGCTGATCTCTCCTACCAGCGTGCCGGGAAAGTTCTCGTCCTCCTCTATGCGCCCCGGAAGCGTCAGATGCTTTCCGAGGAGAAGCTGCACGTTGAACGTGTCCACAAGGTAGTTAAACCCGACGCCCATACTGAAAGCGCGGTTGCTGTTGATGATCTCCTCGCTCACCGGAATGATTTTCCCGTCACTCACCGTGCCACTGGAAACGGCAAAGTTGGAAATGCGTCCCGGCCACATCACATCCGAGGCCCCACGGCGAACCCGGGTGGCGTCCTCCCGGATGTCGTCGTAATCATGCAACGGGACGCGCGACTGATAGGCGGAAACAACATCTTCGGCCTCCGAAATCTCGCGGAAGCCATACCGCTGCCCCCATTCGGTGTCGGCGGCGGTGCGGAGGAGGGTACGGAGCAAACGGCGCTGCGTGGCAACCGGCTCTCGTTTGAACGATTCGACCCGGGACAAGGGGCCGAGACGGCGAAGAGCGGAACGGAGGACGTCGTCCATTGATGGAGATGCAGGTGAGAATCGTCGAAACGACTCGAGTTAAATTTATACATGACCGCTATGAGCAATCATTGCCCGTGCCAGCCTGGAAGGAGGTACAGGCACGATCGGTACGGGAGCCGATAGCTACCAAAGCACTGGCGAGCAAAGCACTCGGCGGGATCGGTCGGCGTATGAGAACTCGACGTCGCTACTGTATTGAAGTTGCTACTGTATCAAGCGCAAGAAGAACGGACTCGTTTCGAAAAAGACGCACTCGGAGAGTCCATCCGCGAAAATTTTCAGCCAAAATGCTGCGATGCCCTGAGTTGAAGCACGCGCTTGTTTATCCTTTCGTGGTTAAAAAGTTCGCGATCCCACCGCCTGCCGGGCAACGCTCTCGGTCACGATTCCGGTACTCACGATTCCGATACCATGATTCACCGCGATCCGGAATTATGATGATGCGCCGGCATGTGCTTCGTTCGAGGTGCACGTCGATCCGACGCCGCTGCGATCACCACGGCGCAAGGAACCTGATTTCCACCGTCCGGCACCGGGCATCCATCACCGTAAGTCGGATGACCGCATCCTGACGTCCGGGCTGCCGCCTTGGACCGTCCCTTCTCGCCCTCCGCCCCCACGCCATGAGCCACGCCCCGGACGACCATTCATCGACGCGTTTCGTGATCGACGCGCGCGGTCACCGTCTCGACCTGCGACCTGGAGGCCCCGACCGCGGGGCACATCTCATGGGCATCCTGAACACGACGCCGGATTCGTTTTCCGACGGCGGGCAGTTTGTAACGGTCGACTCGGCGGTGTCGCGGACGGCGGCGATGCTTTCGGAAGGCGCATCGATCATCGACATCGGGGGCGAGTCGACCCGTCCCGGTGCGGACCCCGTCGGAGAACAGGAGGAAATGGACCGCGTGGTCCCGGTGATTCGCGCCATCGCGGAGCGATTCCCCGACGCAGTTCTGTCCATCGACACCTACAAGCCGGCCGTTGCGGACGCCGCGCTCAATGCCGGTGCCCACATCATCAACGATGTTACCGGCCTGCGCCAGTTCCCGGAGATGGCCGACGTTGCGGCAACCTACGGGGCCCCAATCATCCTCATGCATTCGGCCGGCGCCCCCGGCCACCTCACGGAGCGACCGGACTACGAGGATCTCGAAACGGACGTGTTCGACACGTTGCGGACGGCCATCGATCGAGCGAAGGAGGCTGGCGTCGATTACATCATGACGGATCCTGGATTCGGGTTCGGAAAATCCGTCGCCGAGAACCTGAGGCTGGTGAACCGAATCGACCACCTCCTGGACCTTGGATATCCCGTTCTCGCCGGGATCTCGCGGAAATCCGCCATCGGAAAGCTGCTGGGTACCGATTCGTCGCCCGTCCCGACGGACGAGCGTCTCTACGGTACGCTCGGCGCAACGGCCGTGGCACTTCTTCGAGGCGCGACCGTCATCCGGACCCACGACGTCCGCCCCACGGCCGAGTTTCTCCACGCCATGCACGCGACGCTTAACAGCTGACCGAGCGAGGCGTGCGCGGCGTATGATCATTCGCCTGCAGTCGTGCCTTTGAAGAGCAGCGCGACGGCACGTGAAACGCTACTTCCGGTTGTCGGTCCAACACCTATAACCGGCCTTCTATTTTTGAACGGTCCCAAGCCCCGCTTTTGACTCTTTTTGATATCCTCCGGATCGGGTTTGGCGACGTGTTCGAGATCGCACTCGTCGCGTTCATCCTGTATCAGCTCTACCAGCTGATGCGGGGGACCATCGCTGTTCAAATTGCGGTGGGCTTGCTTGCACTCTTTGCCGTCCAGGGCGTGGTGCTGGCTTTCGACATGACTGTGCTGAGCACGGTCTTTAACTACTTCAATCAGGTATTTCTGCTGGCGGTCATTGTCATCTTTCAGCCGGAGATTCGTCGCCTCCTGCTGGTCCTGGGAAAGAACCCGATCGTTCGCCGATTCGTGAGCTCATCGGACCAAAGCGAAGTGGTCCACGAGACCGTCGCGGCGGTGGAGCAGATGGCCTCTACCCAGACCGGTGCGCTCATCGCGTTTCAGCGAACAACGGGTCTACGAAGCTACATTGAGACGGGCGAACCGCTGGGTGCGGACGTCTCCCGCGACCTCCTGCTCACGATTTTTTACGGACAGAACCCGCTGCATGACGGTGCCGTGATCGTCGGCGGTCGCCGGATCGAGGCTGCACGCTGCATCCTGCCGGTGTCCACGAGCATGAAGTTGAGCCCCCAGCTCGGCCTCCGCCACCGGGCCGCCGTCGGCCTCACGGAGCAGACGGATGCGTTCGTCGTGGTGGTCTCCGAGGAGACCGGCAACATCAGCGTCTCCCGCGACGGCGCACTCATTTCCAACATTACGCCCGAGGAGCTGAGCACGTACCTTTCGAACGCCCTCTCCGTCAAGTCGACGGGCGTCACCGCCACTGCCAGCAACCGAACGCGGGTGTCGGCCTGACCATTCTGCCGTCCCCCACTGCCCCTTGTCCCCTCGCCCCCACCCACCGAATCCGTCTCCATGGTTGAATCACGCGACGAACGCAAGTTTCGCCGCCAGCGTCAGCAGCTGGTCGATCAGCTTCGGCAACGCGGTATCGCCGACGAGCGGGTCCTGCAGGCGATTAATGCCGTCCCCCGGCACCTGTTCGTCGAAGACGCCATGCAGCCGCGAGCGTACGCGGACGAGGCGCTCCCGATCGGTCTGAATCAGACCATTTCGCAGCCTTTCACAGTGGCGTATCAAAGCGAGCTTCTGGAGGTGCGGGAACACGACCGCATCCTCGAGGTGGGGACGGGCAGCGGGTACCAGGCGGCGGTTCTGTGCGAGCTCGGGGCGCGTGTCTTTTCCATCGAACGGCATGAGCCCCTGCTGCAGCGAACGCGCGCTCTGCTCGACCAGCTCGGGTATCGTGTCACGACAAAGCACGGCGATGGCACCAAGGGATGGCCGTCCTTCGCCCCCTACGACGGAATCGTCGTCACCGCCGGCGCTACGGAGATTCCCGATGCGCTGATTGAACAGCTACGGGCAGCGGACGATACACATCGCGCCGGTCGCCTCGTGATCCCGGTGGGCAGCTCCGGTGGACAGACCATGACGCTCATCCGGAAGACGGGAACCGGGCCGCATGACCTGGAGCGAGAAGAATTCCACTCCTTTCGCTTCGTGCCACTCGTCGACGAGGACAAGGCGTAGTCGCCACGCCCGCCGTCCCGTGACAGCTCACTCTTTCCCGTCTACCCGCTGACCGATTCGGTCACAGCGAACGAGGCCCCCTTCGTGTCGAACGACACGTCGAGGACGTCCGCGATCGTCGCCGCATGGTCGTTGAACGAGGGGCGGAGCCCGAGATCCCACGCGCTCGCCGCCGGGGTGCGGTCCGGTCGCAGATACAGAAGCGGCACGAACTCCCGGCTGTGGTCGGTGCTCTTCGTGGTGGGATCGTTCCCATGGTCCGCCGTGATCACGAGATGCGCATCGCCCGGCAGCGCAGCGATGATGTCGGGCACAGCCGCGTCGAACGCCTCGAGCGCCCGGGCGAATCCAGCGGGGTTATTCCGATGCCCGTACTCCTGGTCGAAATCGATCAGATTCGTCCAGATGAACGTCGGCTGCGGGTCGTCACGGTAGACGTTGATCTGCTCGATCGTCGCGCGAATCCCGTCGGCATTTGAGGTTGTCTTCACGGACGTGTCGAACCCCGTCCGGGCGAACAGGTCCGCGATCTTTCCGACGGAGACGGTCCGCACCCCGTGGTGCTGCAGTACATCCTGGACAGGCGCCGAATGCGGCCGACGTGCAAAGTCGCGCCGCTCTTCTGAGATGCGCGTATAGTCACCGTCCGAGCCGACGAACGGACGCGCAATCACCCGGCCCACGGCATGCGTCCCGATACACACCTCTTCCCTCGCGATGCGGCACATCTCGTAGAGGTCGTCGAGCGGGATGACGTCCTTGTGAGCCGCGATTTGAAAGACACTATCGGCCGACGTGTAGATGATGGGCTTCCGGGTCCGGCAATGCTTTAGGCCGAGTTCCTGCACGATCTGCGTGCCGGAAGCGGCCCGATTTCCGAGAACGCCGGAGCACCCCGTCGCGTCCAGAAACGCCGTCACCACATCGTCCGGGAATCCATCCGGATACGTCGGAAACGGCTCGTCGAGACACAGGCCGGCCAGTTCCCAGTGGCCGGTCGTGCTGTCCTTCCCCGCAGACACCTCGCGCATGCGGCCCACGTACGCCTTCGGCTCGCTGACAGGCGAGACCGTCGCGAGCTGCGCCAGATTGCCGAGCCCCAACCGCTCCAGGTTCGGTAGGTCCGGCTGTTCGGAGGCACAGACGTGTCCGAGGGTATTGCTGCCGGCATCGCCGTACGCTGCAGCGTCCGGCTGGGCGCCAACCCCGACGCCGTCGAGCACGATCGAGACGAAAAGAGCCATAATGATCTGGTGAGGAGGAGTGGGTCGAGAAGGTGCCGCCGGATGCCCCTGCGGCAAACGGCCCGGGGCGTAGGGACGAACGACCGAAGGGTTCCGCTGCGATTTACTCGCCGTCCTGGAGTAGGCCATCAAGTAGCGCGTCGATCTGTCGGCGGCGCATGGCTCGCGCGGCAGCGTCCGGAGCCGGTCGGTCGCCGGTGCCACCACCCGCATCTCGCTCCGCAAAGGCAACAAACTCAGCGTATCGCTCGGCCATGTGCGCGGCATCGAGGGCAGCACGCCGGGGGGAGGCATGGGTGCACGCCTGGACGGTCAGGAGCCGCGCCGCCTCCGGGTCCATCTGAGCAAGCCCGATGGTCGCGGCGCGAACGACGACGTCGGAGGTCTCGCGCCGAACATCACCGAACGACGCCCCGCCGTCCCCTTCGTTCAGCCGGTGTCGAACGACGCGGAGCAGTCGTCGCGTCGCCGACGTCAGCTCGTGCGCAGGGTGGTTGCTCTCGCCGGTACCGCTTCCTTCAGGCGTGACCTCTTGGGCACACCAGACGGCAAAGTGCCGCAGCGCCCGGCCGGATCGCTTCCTGACGACATGCGCCAGCAGCGGAGCGCGCGGATCATCCTCCCAGAGGAATTCCTCCCCGGTGGTGCGGTCGACGACCACGGTGCGCGTCTCCCGGCTGTCGTAGATGTAGTAGTATCGCTTGACGGTGTCGTCTGCTACGGCGGGCATCGCTCCGGGGAGTCGTTCGAAAGACGCGGTGCCACGCGCCAGCCCTCGAAGCACCGAGGGCCGGCCACACATCAGCGCATTCGTGGCATTGCCTTTGATGCATGGTACCCCGCCCGTTGTCGGATCGTTCGCTCCCACCCCAATGACTGAACCCAGCCACGCGTCCGACGCGATATCAACGCAGCACTGGCGCGGGTGGCTTTTCGCCGGCACCGTGCCACCGGACACGCGATTGCCTCGTCTTCGCACAGCCGGCATGTTGCTCCCACCTGGTGGCGTCGCCGCATCCGACGAGTTGGAACCGACGTGTCACGTTCCAATCCCGTTGTCTATTCGCCGAACGGAGCGTGCAACAAACCGTCGGGTTTGAAATATCAGTGACATGGTGGATGTGGACATCTGTCACCCCGGTTGGATGACGCTCACGGCGGAACGCGTAGCGTCGTCGGACCTGTCTGCACATATCACCGACGCCGGGTGTCCCGCCCGGCCGGCCACCGTGACGTAAGCTATCGCCATTAATGACCCTCCGGGGTCGCACTTCCAATTTTATGAAGCGCATCCACCGGTATTACATTCTCCCGGCCGTTGCTCTCGTCCTGCTTGGCGCCGTGCTGGGCGTGTCGCTGAACTCCTACGTCTCCGACGGCGACGCCTTCGAGCAGTTGAAGAAGCTGGAGCGCGCGTTCGTGATCATCAATCGCCAGTATGTCGACCCCGTTGAGTCGAAGGCCGTGGCGGAGGAAGGCATCGCGGGGATGTTGAAAAAGCTGGATCCCCATTCCAGCTACATCCCCTCGGATGAAGTACCGGAAGTGCGCCAGAGCTACGAAGGCTCCTTCGGCGGGATCGGTATCATGTTCGACGTGACGAATGACACCGCGCGCGTCGTGAAGCCGATCACGGACGGCCCGAGCGAGCGCGTCGGGGTGATGGCCGGCGATCGGATCGTCGAAATCGAAGACTCCTCCGCCATCGATCTCTCCTCCACCGGAATTCAGAAACGGCTGAAGGGACCGGTCGGAACGGAAGTGGACGTCACCTTCTACCGCCCGAGCGTCGGCGAGCAGTTCCAGTACACGATTCGTCGCGAGGAAATCCCGCTCTACTCGATCAACAGCTCGTACATGATCGACGACCGAACCGGCTACATCAAGATTGACCGGTTCGCGATGACGACCTACGAGGAGTTCATGGAGAAGCTCAAAGACCTGAACAGCCAGGGGATGGAGCGCCTCGTCCTGGATCTCCGCAACAACCCTGGCGGCGTGATGCAGTCAGCCATCCAGATCGCGGACGAAATGCTCAGCCGCGGCATGATGATCGTCGAGACGAAAGGACGGGATCCGAGCATCAACAACCAGTACCGCGCCACGAGCGGCGACATGTTCGAGGAGGAGCCGGTGATCGTGCTGATCAACCGCGCATCGGCCTCCGCCAGCGAAATCCTGGCAGGCGCACTTCAGGACCACGACCGAGCCCTCCTGGTCGGCGAGCGAACCTTCGGTAAGGCGCTCGTACAAAAGCAGTTCGAGTTGAATGACGGCAGCCTGCTTCAGATGACCGTCGGCCGCTACTATACGCCGGTCGGTCGCCTCATCCAGACGCCGTATGAGGACGGCAATAAGCAGGACTACTACGACCAGAAATTCAATTCGTACGAGAAAGCGCTCTTCAACCCAAGCGAGTACAAGGAGAGCATCCCGGACTCGCTGGCCTACGAAACAGACCACGGCCGGACGGTCTTCGGAGGCGGCGGGATCCTGCCGGACTACATCGTGAAGCCGGACACGTCCTCGATCGAACGATTCGTGTCGGGATCGGGTCTTACGCTCGCGTTCATTATCGACTGGTTCCCCGAGCGGGAGACGGACATCCGAGAAGCCTGGGGCGAGAAGCCGCAAGCCTTCGCTGCCAATTACGCCGTCCCCAACGACGTCGTCGACAGATTCTGGACCTTCGCTGAAGACAAGGGAATGTCGTTGACAGCGAACCCGGATTCGGTCAACCGTGCCGAAGCGGTCTTTCCCCAATCCGAAGCGAATGAGGCCCGCGAGTACGTGCGAACGCACCTGAAGGGCAATATTGCCCGACAGCTGTACGGCTCCAGCGCCATGTATCCGATCTTCAATTCGGTCGATCCGACCTTCCAGCAGGCGCTCACGCTCTGGGATCGAGCCGACCAGTTGTCGGAGTTTCACGCGTCGACGACGTCCTCTGCGAACCAGAACTGACGACGCTGGATCTTCCAACGCAGAATCCGCGTCTCGGCATTGCAAACATCAAGCGGCTGCTGGCTCCGTGCCGGCGGCCGCTTCTATTTGAACACGCTTTTATTCGAACGATCATCCCGATGGACTCGTGGCCTTTCCAACGTGGACACCATCCGCACGCCGAGTCGGTCTTGCCAGCGCGGGCGCGGTGACCGCCATCGGCATCGTGTACATGGGAGTCATCATGCTGTGGCTATGGATCGAGTCCTCCCCGACCGATCCGATTGGTGATCCCTACCTCGCCTTCATGGAGGCACTGACGATCGGGTCGGCCCTGGCCCTCGGCGGACTCGTAGCTGCGTTCTACGCCTGGTCAGCCGCACCAGAGCGCATCTACGCACTCCTCGCCCTGGGCGCGGGATGGTCGGCAGCGACTCTGACGATCGCCGTCCACTTCGTCCAGCTGACAGCCGTACGGCAGATGCAGCGTGCCGGCGCCATCGCAGACGATCGCCTCGTCTGGCCCTCGCAGCTCTTTGCCGTCGAATACGTCGCGTGGGACCTGCTGATCGGTCTCACCATGATCTGCCTATCAACCGTCTGCACGGGCTCGCCCGCGGCCCGCCGGGCGCGCTGGTCCTACCGAATCGGGGGCCTTCTCTGCCTGGTCGGTAGCGCCGGGCCCCTCACCGGGTGGATGCCGATTCAAAACGTCGCACTCGCCGGCTACGGCCTCCTGCTTCCCCTCGCAACGGCCTTGACGGCGGTCCTCTTCCATCGGACGCCGCCGGCTTCTTGAGAGCGGCACACGCAGGCCAGGGATCGGTCGAAATGCACCTTCTGGACAATGTCTTCGTAGGGGAGGCCGTCCACTGTCCCTCCCCGACTTACCACGTCCGTTATGCATTGCCCCCGCTCCGCAGGCCTTATTCTGGCCGTTACGATCGCTCTCGTTGTTTGCCCAACTGCCGCATCGGCGCAGGCTCCCGATACGACCTCGGCTGCCTACAGCGCCGCCGAGCAGGACGAAGCGAAGGCCGCTGCCGCCGACACGGTCCAGAGTTTTCTTTCCCTCATCGATGCCGACGCTTTCGGAGAGGCGTATGACCGTCTGCGCGGAAAGGTGCCGGATCTCATGGCGCGAGACGCATTCATCGCGGAGCTTGACAGCGCACGCCAGTACATCGAGGCCCCGGCATCCCGGGACGAGCCGTTCCCGCAGTTTCGCCCGTCCATGGAGCAATTCGACGGAGGTCCGTTCATCACGTTCATCGTCGAGGGCGAGTACGACCTCGGGACGTTCTCCGAATTCCTTCTGCTTCGCCGCGACGATGATGGGGCCTGGCACGTGCTCTCCTATCAGATCATGCCCAACATGCCGGTCCTCCGCGAGAACGAGGATCTTCCCGCCCCCCTGATCGATTACCCGGAACTGTAAGCCTCATGCCGGAGAATCGCCGGTCCCGGTCTCGCACGACCCGCCACCCCACGCACCCACTCGTCTCGCGTCTATGACGGCCCGTCTACGCTGGCTGCCCATCCTTCTCCTCGCGACGATCCTCACCGCCGGCTGCGCTTCGATGCCGGACGCGGCCGATCGCTCCCAGCAGGACCCTGCGGCGTCGCCAACACCACCGGCTCCCTCTGAGGTCGACGCTCGACCCGACCGACCGCTACCGCACCCGCTCACCGCGGCGGACGGGTTTACACCCGCCGTCGATGCCGGAACCCGGACGCGCACGGGCGAACCGGGCAACGCCTACTGGACGCAGGACGTCCGCTACGACCTCGACGCAACGGTTCTCCCGCAAGAAAAACGCGTCGAGGCGACGGCCGTCATCGAGTACACAAATAACTCTCCCGACGCCCTCTCGCGTCTCTTTTTTGAGCTTGCGCAGAACCTGCATGCCGAAGGCGTGGAGCGCAATACGATTTCGGAGGTTACGGGCGGAATCCAGCTACGCAGCGTCGCCATCAACGGCACTGAGGTGTCGGAAGGACAGGGCATGCGGCAAGAGGGCAACGACCCCCACTACCTCGTTCGCAACACCACCCTGTTGATCGCCCCGACGGATCCGCTTGCATCCGGCGAATCGGTGACGATCGAGATCGAATACAGCTTTACCATCCCGCAGGCCGGCGCGAGCGGGCGGATGGGCTACGACGGCGACGACCTCGTCTTCATCGCCTACTGGTACCCGCAGATGACCGTCTACGATGACGTCACCGGCTGGATGACGGATCCCTTCCT
>NZ_DAXETW010000013.1:0-59387 GCF_051155795.1 Longibacter sp. | reverse complement strand
CCCACCAGATTCCACCACGACGCGTCGTAGTAGTCCTCCAGGTACGCGTCGGCGGTCGACTGGGCGTTGGCGTACATCATCGTGTACCACGCAACCGCGTCTTCCTTGATCTGAATACCGTCACCCGTTTCCACACCGGAATCCGACAGGCTGGCGTCAGCAAGTCGCCAGAGCGCGTTCGGGTCCTCCCGCGACCAGACGGCGTACGTGGCCGGCGGCGTCGTGTGTCCGAGGTCCTGGAAGTATGAGCTCTCCGGACGCAGGTCCTGAATCGATGCGTACGTGCTGCTCACAACCGATTCAATGATCGCGAGTGCCCCTTCCAGAAACTCCGACGCGATGGCGGCCAGCGTGCCGCCGATCATGCTTCCGTACTGGTACGACGGCCCGGCCGACAGTCCGTCGATCCAGTCGTCTGCAACGTCGTCGATGCGGTCCGTGTTGGCCGCGAGCGGTGCGCCGGTATGCGGCGTCCCGAGCGTGATCAGGGCGTCTACACGGCCGGGATTCTGACGAAACGCGGAACGAGAGACCAGACCGCCCATCGAGTGCCCAATGTATACGGCGCCGTCCGGCACCTCCGCCCCGTACCCGGCAGCAATCTGGTCGATCGAGGATTTGGAGTCGTAGGGCTGATTGTAGGAGCGAATATCGAATTCCTGGTGGAAGAGCGAGCGCGTCTCGGCCCACGAACTTTCATTGCCGAAGAGGCCGTGGACGAAGGCAACGTCCTCCGTCTGCGCCTGCGTGGGAGGCGAAAGCGTAGCCACAGCGAAAAGCAAGATGAACAAAGCGACCGGTGACCGGACGAGGGAGATCGTGCTATGGTGGATCATGTCTTCGTATGCTGGAGTCGTGGAGAGACGGAAACGAGGGGACCGATGCCTACTCGACGCGCCGAACGGTCGGAGGGGCGTCGGTAGACTTCGACGACGGCACGACCTCGACGACCGGCTTGTCGTTTAGCGCGGCGGTTGCATTCTCAAGACGACCGGTGCGGGAATCATAGATGGATCTCACGGCCACACCCCCATGCTCCGCCGGCTGAAGGATCTCATAGCGTTTGTCCCCGAGATCCGTCACCTCGAAGCCTCGATTCTCCAGCTTCGAGATGTGTTCCTGCGTGAGCTCAGCAGGTCCGTCGCCCTCGCGCGGCGATCCCTCCTGCACGAGCGGGGCTCGCGTGTCCGATCGCGCCTCCATCGCGTCCCGAAGCATGTCGACCTCCGCCTGCGACAACCGGACCGAGCGCTCCGTACCATCGGGCAGGGTGTACGTCATGGAGGTGGCGGTGAACGAGATATCCGTCGGAAGCGATGCCAGCGCGGGCAACGACGCACGGTCACGGCCGCTCTTGTCCAGCGTCCCGCTCACATGTATCTCCACGCGTCCCTCCCGGTCGCCCGTCGTCGCGACGGTCCCGTCAATCATGAGCTGCGATCCGGTAAGCGCTCGATTCGAAAAGGTCGTCACGTGATCGGCCTCCGCCTCGGAGGACTCCGTCAGCGCAGCACCGTCATCACAGGCTGGAAGCGCTACCAGGCCGACGGCCAGGCAGATGCTAAGAAGCGTACGGTTCATCGTATCAGTTGAAGTAGGGACAGGACAGACTCGGCAGACGGGGGACTTCCAGATTAACGAAGGAATGATGAACATGCAAGATATTGTATGAGATTTATGGCCATGCTTATGCAAGACCGGCCGGCGCTGTACGCAATCCGGAAGGGAGAGGTGTGAAAGTTTGAAAGTGTGAACGTGTAAAGGTATGTACGTATGTAAGTATGTACGTGTGTGCGTATCTGTGTCCAAGGGGACGATCGAGGTCCGCCGAAACCCATAACCCAGAACCCGGCACTCAGAACCCATAACCCAGAACCCAGAACCCAGAACTCGGAACCCAGAACTCGGAACCCAGAACTCGGAACCCGGCACTCAGAACTCAGAACCGATAGCCCATGCGAATTCTGAGACAAACGCCGTTGTGGGGCTGTGCGAACCGCTGCATGCCGCCTATTCTGTAAATAGCTAACTTGAAGGCGCTGATGCACGGGGATCTCCACTCCCGCCACGGTTCAGTCATTCTGATCAATCATCCAGCCAGGAGTCGCGCATGAAACGATTTGAAGAGCTCTTTGCCGAGCTACAGGACAAAGTGGACCGCCGCGATCCGGACTCCGGAACGGTTCAGGCGGTGGACGCCGGTGCGCACGCGATCGGAAAAAAGATCTTGGAGGAAGCCGGTGAGGTCTGGATGGCATCCCAGCATGAAGGCCGCGAGCGAACGGCTGAAGAGATCTCCCAGCTGCTTTATCACGTTCAGTGCATGATGATCGCCTGCGACATCGACCTCGACGACGTGTACGAGCACCTGTAAGCGCCGACCGGTGGAATCTCACCCCGGCACGGACCCACATCGCACTGCCCTCCTCCCTCGAGCCTTTCCCTCTTTCCTTTCCTATGCTGCAGATCGCCCTTCCGAACAAAGGAGCCCTGTCCGACGGAGCCGTCACCCTCGCCGACGAAGCCGGATATCACGCCAAGCGGCGCGGGCGCGAGCTGTCCGTCCGTGATGCGGACAACGACGTGGAGTTCATCTTTCTCCGTCCTCGCGACATCGCCACGTACGTGAGCAACGGCATCGTCGAGCTCGGCGTCACCGGGCTCGACCTCCTGCACGACAGCGGCGCAGATGTAAAGCAGCTCATGCCGCTCGAATTCGGAAAAGCCCGGTTCTGCTACGCCGTCCCGAAAGAAAGCGGTCTGACGCCGGACACCTTCACGAAGCAGACGCGCATCGCCACCTCGTACGACAATCTCGTCCGCCAGGACCTCGAGCAGCGCGGCATCGACGCGACGGTCGTCCACCTCGACGGGGCTGTCGAAATCTCGATTCAGCTCGGCGTAGCGGATGCTATTGCCGACGTGGTCCAGACCGGCCGGACAATCGACGAGGCCGGCCTGACGACGGCGGGCGAAGCGATCCTCAACACGCAGGCGATCCTGATTGCCCAGAATAACGACATCGCCAGCCTGGAGCCCGCTCGCCTGTTTGCCGAGCGCGTGCGCGGCATCCTGGTCGCCCGCGAACACATCGTCGTCGAGTACGACCTCCCGAAAGAGCACCTCGCAAAAGCGCGCGATATCACCCCGGGGATCGAGTCGCCGACCGTCTCCCCGCTCAGCAAAGACGGCTGGGTCGCGGTGAAGGCGATGGCTAAACAGGCGGAGGTGAATCGGATCATGGACGAACTGACGGCCATCGGCGCGAAAGGTATTATCATCACGGATATTCGCACCTGCCGCATCTGAGTCCGCCGCTTTCGAGCGTCGCATGTAGCCCGGCTCCTCGCACCCGATCGGACATTGATGTTCCGGTCGGGTGCTTGCATTTGCCCCGTCCACCCGCGCGGGCGCCGCCGTGAGGCAATCGGAACGGGAAATTCGAAATTGAACGGGGATTCGCCCTCAACCGAAGATACCGTCGAGCGTGTGAGTTCGGGCAGCCGAAGCACGGTCTCTCCCCTCTCCCCGCACGATTCCCCGTCCCCTCATGCGCGTCGCCGACCTGTTCAAGCTGGCCTGGGACAACCTCCGCCGCAACAGCACCCGTAGCGTGCTCACCGTCATCGGCGTGCTGATTGGTGTCGCCGCGCTGATGACGCTCCTGGCCTACGGCTCCGGGTTGCAGCAGAACGCGCAGCGCGAGTTCAACGCGCTGGAGCTCTACAACACGCTCCGGGTTACGTCGAATCAGATTCCCGCCCTCACAGGGCCCGGACGCGTGGCGACGCAGGTGGCCGACACGGCGAGCATGACGGGACAGGTACCGCTCACGGACAGTCTTGTCCAGGAAATCGAGCAGCTGGACGGCGTTCTGGCCGCCTACCCGGAAGACAATTTCCCCGGGAAGCTCCGCGCCAACGGCCGAGAGATCGTGATCAACGCGGAGGCGATCCCGATGGAGTTTCAAGAGATCGAACTCTATCTCCCCAAGTACGGCACGTTCTTCGAAAAACCGGACGCGGCTCAGGTGATGATCACCCCGTCCATGGCGAAACGCCTCGGATTCGACACGCCGGAGGGGGCCGTCGGGCAATCCGTCGAAATCATTACGGCGGCGTTTAACCTGTCGAAGATGCAAAACCTCGCGCAGATGTTCAGCGGCGGGCTAAATGCTCTGCCGATGGGGCAACACAGCTACGACGCGACGGTGGCCGGCATCATCAAGGAAGACCAGCAGCCGCTCACCGGCTTCACGCGAGCTCTCGTGCCCGTTCAGTACGCGCAGACGCTGGACAAAATCACGTTTTTCTCCACGCTGGACCTCCTCTTTAGAAATGCGGACGCGCTGGACGGGTATTCGGCGGTTCGCGTCCAGTTGACCGACGCGAGCGCTCTCCCCGGCGTGCGACAGGAGATCGAGGAAATGGGCGTGTACGCCACCAGCTTCCGTGAGCAGTTCGACCGGCTGGAACAGCTCTTCCTCATCATGGACCTCGCCCTCGGCATCATTGGCTTCATCGCCATGCTCGTCGCGACGATCGGCATCGCCAACACGGTGATGATGAACGTGCGCGAGCGATACCGGGAGATTGGCGTCATGATGGCCGTCGGCGGGGACGCGAACGACCTGCAGCGCCTCTTCGTCATCGAGTCCGCGTCCCTCGGCGCCCTCGGCGGCATCGCCGGGCTGATCTTCGGCGGCCTGATCGTGCTGGGGCTCGACGCCGCCGTAAACATGTATCTCGACTCGCTCGGCGTGCCTCCCATTACGGTGTTCAGCACATCCGTGCTCACCATGGCGGTGATCTTTGCCGGCGCCGTCCTCATCAGCCTGCTCGCCGGCGTCGTGCCCGCCCGCCGCGCTGCGCGCATCGAGCCGGCCGAGGCGCTTCGCAGTACGTAACCGTTCTGCCGCCCCCCGGCCGTCCCGCGTCTCGATGCCAGACGCCCATATCTGTTCATCCCTTCTCATCACTTCACGGGGTACAGACCCGGCGGAATCATCACGACCGGAGCGGGCTGATGCCGGAGCACGGTCCGGATGAAGGCGTCCGCGGGCGGGAGGTGCTCTTCCTCCTCCGATCCCTGAAAAAGCAGGCGCAGCGGTCCCGGCAGGAACCGCCCGACGTTCCAGAACCCGGAGGCCGGATTGACCTCAATGATCTCGACGCGGGTTGCTGTCACGTCGGCGGCCCGGCGCGCGAGGTCGATGGCGTCGAGCATGCCGCCGATCTCGTCCACCAGGCCGATCTGCTGCCCGTCTAGCCCGGAGTAGATTCTCCCTTCTCCGACCTCGCGAATGTGCGCCTCGGTCGTATCGCGCCCCTCCGCCACGAGCGCAACGAATTCACTGTAGAAGGACTCGAACAGGTCCTCGACGCGCTCGCGCTCTTCCTCCTGCAGGGGCCGGGCGGGGATCTGCGTTCCGATGAGCGGCAGCTGATATCCGGTGAACAGGTCGGCTCGCTCGCCCTCCTGCACGACATCGTAGGTCTGACCCGTTTTCTCGCTCCAGCCGTCGGCGTACAGCCATCCGCCAATCACGCCGATCGAGCCGGTGACGGTCGTGGGTGTGGCTAGGATGCTGTCGGCATAGGCGGAGATCCAGTATCCCCCGGAGCCGGCCACCTGACCCTGTGACACGACGACCGGCTTCTCGGCAGCGACCTCCTTCAGTGCCTGCGCCACGAGGTCGGAGGCCATGCCGTCACCACCAGGGGAGTCGACCCGAAAGACGACCGCCGCGACGTCCCCGCGGTCCTTCAGCTTTCGAATGGATTCGTGCAAGGTGCGCGCCTCAATGCCTGACTCCATCGACGTTGGACCGATGCCGTAGACGACCGCAATTTTGTCCGGCTCACTCCACGCCCGCGTCGCGGTCGCCACTTCATCGAGGTCGTCGCGGTCAACCGTTCGCGTGCCGCGATCCAGGAGATCATCGACGAACTCGTCGCGGTCGTGCCAGCGGCCCAGTGAATCGACCAGCCCGGCCGTCTGGGCTTCCAGCGCCGTAAGGATCGTTTTCTCATCGACCAACGCATTCAGGGAGTCCCGCGACAGCTCGCGGTCCGTGGCAATGCCGCGAACCACGGTCGCGTAGACGTCCTCCAGGTATTCGGCCCGCTGGGTGCTGTCGGCTTCCGAGAAACCGGTTCGCGACAGCGTCTCAGCGGCCGACTTGTACTCAAAGAACCGCCACTCGTCAAACTCCAGCCCGAGCTTGTCGAGCGTCCCGTCGAGGTAGGTCCGGCTCAGGGCGTAGCCCGGAAGCATCACCGTTCCGCGCGGGTCTTGAACGACGACATCCGCTGCGCTGGCGAGGAAATAGTCCGTCATCCCGGCATTTTCGAGATAGGTGATCACGGTAATGCCGCGGTCACTTGCGGTCCGAAGTGCCCGCCGCAGTTCCCATGCCTTCGCGGTGCCGAGTTGCACGCCGCTCAGATTCAGCGTGATGACACGCACGGTGCCGGACTCCGCTGCCTGTCGGATCGTCCGCAGGACCTCGTAGTAGCGCGGTGGGCCTTCCCCGAAGAAGGTCGCGAGGCGCGACTTCCGGTACGGCAGCGGCCCGGTCAGCTCCAGATCGATGCGCTGCCGCTCGGATGCGGCAGCCCGGTAGAGCGCACTCGGCTGAAATTCTCCGACGCGCACCCGGCTCACCTGCCCGGTGTAGTCGCCATTCGTGTCAATCCCGGATGACGACTCGACGCCCGTCCGTCCAAGATCGATGCGGAGACCGACGGTCTGGGATTCGTTCTCGAAGAACCGGGCGAATACCTGCACGCCGTCGACGATCTCCAGCGCGCCGCCGGCACTCCACGGCGCATCGCGCACCGCCTCCCCGTCGGTCACGGCGGCATCCGCGAAGAGGGTCAGCCGCGATGTCCCGAAGGGTCGCACGCCGATTTCGCCGACCACCTCCCAGTCGTCCGTCTCGAGGCCGACGTTGCCGATGGCACCGACGGAGAGGTACCGCGAGGGGCGCAGCACCGTCCCCGTGACGAGGCGGTTGTATCGCCCCAGCGCCGTCGCGTCCCCGCTGAACCCCTGATACGCCAGCCCGAAGCTCGCGCTGCGCGTCCCGCCGCTGACCCCGATGTGATAGGCGTTGACGTTGAGCGCGCCCCGGTTCAGCCGGGCATAGCTCGCGGAAAGGCCGCCGAAGTTCGAGAACACGCCCCAGTCCTGGATGCTCGCCGCGTCGGTGCCGTCACTGCTCCAGATGAACGACGTGCCGGACCCGATCATACCGGCCAGGGCAGGGTTCGCGGTTCCATAAAGCCCGTCCCCGAACGCCGCCGGAGGCGCGGACAGGAAGAACGATTGCTCGTAATATCCTGCCATATCGGGGGAGCCGGTCTGTGCTACAGCCGACGAAGCATGCATCAGCCCCCCCGCCAAGAAAATACATACAAGCCAGATCCTGCGTAGAGTCACGTCCATATCGGCTCCCAAGAACGAAGGTGGAGAGATGAGCGAACCGACGCCCAAATCATGAATCCGGGCATCTGCGGTCCGTACGCGGGACATCGATCAAGGTTACACGACCGCAGCGTCTGTCACGCGATTCGGCTCCGACCCCGGCCAGAAAACGCGCCGATTCTCCATCCGTGAGCATCCAGATCGCTCCGTTTGACCGGCGGCGAGCGCCGGGCTTTATTGTTGTCCGCCGGCACCTGCTTAAAATCGAAGGACGCCCACGGGCGGAACGCCGCTTTGCCCTGCCTTCCCTGCCAGTCTCTCTTCACCTCCCCGGATGCCCGAAGCCACCGTTCGCGTTGTTGACGTGTACCCGTACCGCCTCACGCCCGACCGCGAGTCCGGGGTTGAACTCCTGCTCCTACGACGCGCAGAAGGAAGGTCGTACGCGAGGACCTGGCGCATGGTGGGCGGCAGCATCGAACCGGGAGAAGCGGCATGGAAAACGGCGCGGCGCGAGCTTCTGGAGGAGACCGGCTGTGAGCCCCACCGGTTCTGGACGCTGCCCTCCGTAAACACGTTTTACGAGTGGCAATCGGATCGCATCAATCTCACACCGGCCTTCGGCGCGGAGCTGACCCACCCGTCGATCGACCTGAATGCCGAACACGATTTGTACCGTTGGTTTTCTCCGACCGCGGCCTGCCGACGACTGGAGTGGCCGGAGCAGCAGCGTCTCGCCCGCCTGACCGCAGAGATGGCGCTGGGCCCGATCCCCGACGCGCTCCTGATTCCACCGGACGCACACTGACCCGGCGTCGACCGCGCTCCCCCTTCCGTCCTTTCCCCGATACACAGCCATGCCGACGATCGTCCGCTACGCAATCACCCTGCTCGTTTTGCTGCTCGCGCCAGATGCAGCCGCACAGCCGTTGACCGGCTTCACAGCAGAAGCGACGTCCGCCCAGCGCACGTGCGAGGCGGCGCTGAACGAGGTCCCGTCCGCCGAGGCATTCCGTCGCCATCTGAAAGCGCTGACCCGGGAGCCGCATCCGGCCGGTTCGGCCGCCAACCGGCGGGTAGCTGCCTACATCGACAGTGTCATGGTCGGGGCCGGACTCACGGTGGAGCGATACCCCTACGATCTCTACATGCCGTCTCCGACTGCCGCGCACGACGTGGACGTGGCCCTCGTCACTCCCATACGCCGGCCCCTGAACCGGCAGGAATACGTCCTTCCATCCGATCCATACTCCGCGCATCCGGATCTGACGCCGGCATGGAATGCGTATTCCGGGTCCGGAGATGTTACCGCGGAGGTCGTCTACGCCAACTACGGGCGGAAACAGGATTTTGAATGGCTGGCCGAAAACGGCGTCTCCGTCGAGGGCAAAATCGTGCTTGCCCGCTATGGCGGCAATTTCCGCGGGTACAAGGCTAAGTACGCGGAGGAATATGGCGCCGCGGGTCTGATCATGTACACCGACCCGGCGGACGGCGGTTACGCCGATGGCCTCCCCTACCCGGACGGCCGCTACCTCAGCGAAAGCACCATCCAGCGGGGATCGGTCCTGACGCCTCTCTCGGGCGACCCTCTGACGCCGGCCGGCCCGTCCCTGCCGGATGGTGAGGGGGCTGAGCGCCTGGATCCGGACGAAGCTGACCTGCCGGCGATTCCGGTGACGCCCCTCCCCCACGCGTCGGCGCAGCACATTCTCGAGCGGATGACCGGTCGAGCCGTGCCGGACGGATGGCAGGGCGCCCTGCCGTTCACGTATCGCGTCACCGGCGGAGCGGGTCTCACGGTACGCCTTCGCGTTGACCAGCCAAAGCAGATGGTCCGCGCGTCGAACGTCATCGGGCGCATTGAGGGGACCGACCATCCGGACCAGTGGGTCGTTCTCGGCGCGCACTATGACGCCTGGACGTTCGGTGCCGTCGACCCCAACAGTGGAACGGCGACGCTTCTCCTGGTTGCGGAAGCGCTGGGGAAACTGGCGGACGCCGGGTGCCGTCCGCGACGATCCATCCTCATCGGTCACTGGGATGCAGAAGAATACGGCATCCTCGGGTCAACGGAGTGGGTCGAGCAATTCCACGACCAGCTTCACGACGGCGGCGTCGCGTACATCAATGCCGATGCCGCCGTCTCCGGCGACCGGTTCAGCGGCGCATCCGCGCCCTCGCTGAAACAGCCGCTCCTGGACGCAGCCGCTGCTGTGGCGCACCCGTCCGCCGACACGCTGAGCGTCCGCGATCGGGCACGCACACGTCAGGATGGCGACGGCCAGCTTCTCGGGAATCTCGGCGGAGGATCGGATCACGTCGGCTTCTACACGTTCGCCGGCGTGCCATCCCTCGGGGCCGGCATGAAGAGCGCCTCTCCGATCTATCACAGCGCGTACGACAACTTTGCGTGGTACGAGCGCTTTGCCGACACCACGTTCGTCCACGGGCCCGCCCTTGCGAGCATCGATGGCATCCTGGCGCTGCGTCTCGCCAACGCGGACGTGCTGCCCTACGACGTCGTCCGCTACGCCACGGACCTGCGTGCCCACCTGCACGACCTCACCGAACACGCAAATGAAGGTGGCGCGACCACGGACTTCGACCGTCTCCACGCGGCCATCGATTCCCTCGAAACGGCCGCCGACGCGTTCGTGCGAGCTCGGGATGCGGCGCTGGCACAGAACGCGGGGACGGTCCCGGACGAGTTAAACCAGGACATGATCGGGCTCGAAAAAGCGTTTCTTCACGCGCCCGGCCTGCAGGGACACCCGCTGAAGCGGTCTCTCTACGCCTCCCCGGACCCGTTCAGTGGGTACGCTTCGTGGATGCTTCCCGGACTCCGATACGAGATTGATGCCGGCACAGCCGACGGTCTGGCGCGATGGACCAAGCTGTACGTAGATGCCGTGTCGGACCTGACCGGACGCCTCCAACGCGCGACACAGCGCTTCGACTGACGCCACGGATGGCGACCCAGCTCCCGGCCGACGTTCCCGTTTTCTACTATTCCGGCGACCGAACGGAAGCCGGAAGATCACAGTCGGTACGGCGGGTGTCGACGAGCTGAAGAATCTTCCATCGGCCTTCGTACCGGACGAGCTGAACGGCGTTGATCCCGCAATGACTCAACGTATCTCCGCGGTAGAACGCATAGGGGACCCAGGCGGACGCCATCGGCCCGTCGATGTCGACGCGAACATCGTAGGTTCGCTCGTCCCAGACCGCGTCGCGAGGGGCACCGACCGCCTCGGCAAATCGCTCGACCTCGCCGGACCGGAGCGAATCGCCCGTCGCGGTGAACAGGCGCGCGTCCCCGTGGAACGCGTCCCGCACACCCTCGGCATCCCCGTTCCGCATGGCGTCGAACAGTCCCTCGATGGCAGCCTTGACCGCCGCCTCGGCGGTATCCACGGGGGCGGCCTCCTGCTGGACCGCATCCGGCGCTGCCTCCGCCTGTGCGGGGAAAGCAAGACCGGCTCCGACCAGAAGGGCCAGACATCCGCACCAGAGGGCAAACGAGGGGCGAGAGCGAGGTCGGGGAGGCAAGGGGTCGGGCGCGTTCATACGCGTGTCAGTTGGAAGAGAGGGTATCGGCGGAGGTGTCGCGCGTCGCTGCATCGACGGAATCGTCGATCAGTGAATCGGGCGTTGGCGGGACGACGGAGAGAAGCAGGCGATCGACGGTTCCGCGACTGCAGAGGTAGAGATCGGGACGGCCATCGCCGTCGAAGTCCGCCGCTTCGGAATCCAGTCCCCTTCCCGTAATGACTTCAGTTAGGGCGCGCCGGGTGACGTCCGAGAAGCGGCCGCCGCCGTCGTTCAGAAACAGCCCGAACGGGGCGCTCTTGATGGATTCACCGTCGAAAAGGACGTTGCTCGTGACGATGTCGAGGTCGCCGTCCAGGTCCAGGTCGACGAAGTCAGCATCCAGGGAGCTCTGGTCATCGATCGGCAGCCGTACGTTGGTTCCGTCCTGGAAGCGACCGCTGCCGTCGTTCAAGAGGAGCCGATTCTGGCGCCGCGCGTCTTCGACGAAGAGGCGGACGTTCGCAAAAATCAGGTCGAGGTCGCCGTCCCCGTCGACATCCCCGACGTCCGCTTCCCGCGTTTCCTCAGGTACGTCCCAGATCGGCAGCGCCGCTGGATCCGCGTCTTCAAATTCCCCGCGGCCATTGTTGAGGAGCAGCCGGTTTCGGTCCTCGTTCGCGACGATGATATCGGCATCCCCGTCCCCGTCCACGTCGCCCATCTCGAGGTCCTGCGTGACGTCCTCGCGGGCGGGAAGGCGCCGGTCTGTTTCATCGGTAAAGCCACCGGTGCTGTCGTTCACGAGCGCCCGGTTCTGGCCGTTGTTGCCAACCAGAAGATCCGGAAAGGTATCCCCATTCAGATCCGCGGCGATCACCGCGTTGGACGTCCCTTCGACCGGCCAGCGATCGCCGGCGTCGTCAAAATGCCCCGTTCCGTCGTTCGTGTAGTACTCGTTGACGGTGTCATCTTCCGTGACAACGACAATGTCCAGGTCGCCGTCGCCGTCGAAGTCGGCAATAGCAACGTCCTCGCTGTCTCGCTCGTGAGCCGGAAGCCGGTCTGAGGCGTCTCGAAAATGCCCGGTCCCGTCGCCGAGCAGCAAAATGTTCGGGCGAAACTCGTTCGCGACGACCACGTCCAGTGCCCCGTCCCCGTTCACGTCGGCCGTGGCCGCATCCATGCTGAGACCCGTGAGCGCCGACGTCGGGAGGTGCTCCACGGTTGCGTCGCGGAAGAGCGTCGTATCCAGGTCGGACGGCTCAGAACGCGCGTCGGCGGCGTGCCGGCTCGCGGAGGCGAACACCAGTACGCCGCCGATGATCGACAGCAGCATCAGAAAAAGAGACGAGGGGCGGTCGGGCATGGTCAGCAAGCACCGGCGGCGAGAGCGGATGGGGACGACACCGGATGCACGCCGCAGGATCGCGGACCGTTCCACGCCGCCGTTTGTCAGGTACTCGGAAGATCCTGCATGGTCACGATCTCCGCTTCCGTTTCGACAGCGAAGGGTTCGCCCGGAGAATCGGTCAGGGCGAAGGCCGTCGAGACAGCGACGATCAAGACAAGGGCCAGACCGACCAGGCTCGTAAGGATCGCCTTGTTCTGCATCGTCCGGCGACGCGCCTGCCGCGTGGCCATCATCCCCGGAAGCAGATCATCCGGCAGAAGATCGATTGTCGAATCAGCGTCGTCGCTCGACGGGCGCGAGCGCATGTGCCGAGCGGAGCTGGCGAAGGCCCGGCGGGGAGCGTAGTTCGTGGAAGACGTCATCGGTGGGAAATATCTCAGTCGGGAAAGTGGCGGGAGCGGAACCTCGGGATCGTCTCCCTTCCGTCCTTCACCCCGCCACACGTACCTGTCGACCCGAAGGTTACACCCGCCAGAGAGAAACCACCGTCCTTGGACCAACCACCCCTTCGTACGTCGCGTCACCCGAATGGCGGCTTATCGCGTGTCCGACCGGATCTCCCATTCACCGAAAAACCAGGTGTGCGGATCGATGGTCACGGACGAGACGGCAGCGGGCACGTCCACGGTAAACGTCTCTTTTCTCTTCGTCACGTCAAGCACGGCCAGGTCCTCCGTGTCACCGACGGCGAGGGCGATCTCGAGCGGAAACGCGAACGGCTCCGCGCGCTGCACCTGCTCTACCGTGAGCGTAACCGAGCTGGCCGCGTCGTTGTAGCGCCATACGACGTCCAGGATCGGATACCCCGCGCGCCGGGTCCACTGCTCGAAGAATCCGTCGAGGTCGTTCCCCGAAACGTCTTCAGCCGCGGCCTGGAAGTCGGCCGTGGTCGCATTCCCGGGCTTGTGTCTCTCGTAGTACGTTTGAAGCGTTGACCAGAGCGCCTCATCGCCAATCTCAAATCGGAGCATGTGGAGAACCCAGGCCCCCTTCCGGTAGGGGTTTGTGGTCAGTAACTCGACGGGGTCGGTGAAGGTCGTATCGACGAGCGGTTCGTCCGGATGCTGGCGCTGGAAAGCGAGCGCCTGATTGCGGGCGGTCGACATGGACTCTCGCATGGCGGGCGCTCCTTCAGCGTACTCGAGGTACAGTTGTTCGAGATACGTAGCAAATCCCTCGCTCAGCCAGAGGTGCGGCCAGTCGGCTTCCGTGACCGTGTTGCCGAACCACTGGTGCGCGATCTCGTGCGCCACGAGGCCGGTGGACGACTGCCCGTCGGCCATCGCCGTTTCACTGTAAAAAATCGCGCCTGCGTTCTCCATCCCGCCGTACCGCGTGGTCGACTGCACGTTGGCCAGCTTCGCGAACGGATACGGAGCAATATTTCCCTCGAAGAACCGCACGATGCGCGGGGCGACCTGCAGATCCTTCGTGGCCGGAACGCGATCCTGGGGATACACCCAGCTCTGCATCGGAATGTCGCCCTGCACGCCGAGGGAATCGACGACGAACTGCGCCGCGCCGAACACCATCACCTTGGTGGGGAGCGGTTCCTCCGTCCGATACCGGGTCACCCGGCGCCCGTCGCCGGACGTCTCTCCCAGGCGTTCCCCGTTGGCGACCACGTCGTACCGGGCGGGCGCATCAACCGTCCACGCCACGGTCGCCTTGTCGGCAGGATGGTCGACGACCGGAAGCCAGTGCCGAGCGCGATTGGGCCAATTGTCTCCGAAAAAGGTGCGATCCCCGTGTCGGTTGCTTCCGATAATGAGCCCGTCTGCCGGCACGCCGGTATAGCGGATCGTGAACGCGCGCTCCTCGCCGGTCTCGGGCACATCGGACGGAGTGATGACCAGATGATCCGTCTCCTGTCGGTACGTGACGGGGGCGCCATCCTCCTCGACGGCTGTCACCTCCATGCCGGTTCGCATCCCGTCGACCGTCTGCGGATCGTCGAGGTCCAGCCGAATCGCCGTGAGCGTGTCGGTGGTGGCACGAAGCCGAATCGTGGCCTCTCCTGTGATCTCGTCGCTCGTGTCGGCCAGCGTCAGGCGGAAGTCGTAATGCTGAACGTCAATCTCCGGGTGGGGCGGCGTGGGCCGGTCCTCCGGTGCGGGCTGGGCGCGGCAGGAGACGTGAAACGCAGCAAGGACGATGAACAGCGCGGTGTACAGCGCGCGAGCGGGGGTAGAGCGAACGAACATATCCATGCAGGACGACGGGATGTGCAGGCAGATGCGGACGGCGTGATACGGTCCCCGTCAATCCTCGGGTTCCATTGGCGGGTGGCGCATGCCCATGTCTCGCTCTCGCTTCGTCGTCCGACCTCCGATGTTGCCGCGGCCAACTGTCACATCATCGTGACTGCGATCGGAAACGGGGCAGTGATCTTGACAGCCGGGCGATACCGTCCGTACGTTTTCATGCTGCCGTCGTGCTTACCCGGCGGGAGTCACCCGTCCCCAACTAACACCATCCCCGTTATGCGAATGCCTTTTCGTACGTCTGTACCCGTTCCACTTGTGGCTGTCGGTCTCGCCCTTCTTCTCACCCTTACCGGGTGCGGCGGGTCCGCAGACTCCGAGCAGGGCGGGGAAAACGACACGGATCCGGCGGCTGAAGCAGGTACCGCCATGGACGTGGTGATCGAGCAGGGAGAGCGCTCGCCGAAAATCTCCGGCGCGACGGCCGCATTCCGTGTCCCAGAGAACGGTGAGGTGGTTGACACCGGCGAAGACGTCATGGTCACGGTTGACGTCGAATCGTTCGAAACGCAGGTGCAAACGGAGACGCCGCGGGCGGAGCGCATCGCCAATTCGACAAATGGCCAACACGTCCACATCATTGTCGACGGAGGCCCGTACCACGCGAATTATGAACCCGGCGAACCGTTCAACATCGGCATGCTCGAGCCGGGGGCGCACTCCGCCGTCGTCTTTCCAAGCCGTTCGTACCATGAAAGCGTCAAAAGCGCCGGTGCGATGGACTTCGTGAACTTCTACGTCGGGGAGGAGACGGGCGAATTTCCGCTCGACCCGGAGCAGCCGACGATCATCTACAGTCGACCGAAGGGCTCGTACACGGGCGCCGGTGCTCAGCGCATCATGCTCGACTTTTACCTTCACAACGTCGAACTCAGCCCCGACGGCTACTCGGCCAGATACGAGATCCGGAAGAAGGGCGGTGAGGAGGTGCTTGCGACCACGACGCTGACCGAATGGACGCCTTCGTTCGTGGAGGGCCTGGAGAAAGGGACGTACATCGTTCGTCTTGAACTCCTGGACGCAGAAGGGAACGTCGTCCCCGGGCCGTTGAACACGACCGACCGCGAGATCATGGTCGACCCGGCAGCGTCGGGCGACGCGGAATGACCCCGAACGACATGTTGCCTACCCTCAGCGGCGCGATGCCCCCGACCGGAGTGTCGCGCCGTTCTTGATTGCTTCGGCGCCGTGAATCCGGTCGCCCAGTTACCCTTGCGTTATGATTCAAACGGCAGCGGGATAATTGCGGCTGCAACCTCTCTTCACGCCCTTCGTCCCGGGAACTGACGCACCGAGCCGCAATTTGACCGGATGTGTCGTTTCTGTCCCGGCTCTCACTGCTGTCGATCCATGACCCACCCGACGCGCCGCACCCTCATCACCGGTGCCCTTATCTTTCTCCTCGGACTCCTGCCGGTGACGCCCCCCGTCGCGGCGCAACCGGCGGATGGTCCACCGGCGTCGGAGCCGAAAAATGTGATCCTCTTCGTACCGGACGGTTTCGGCCCGGCGAGCGCCACCATGGCGCGAGATTACCTCCGCCACTACCGGGGCGTCCACCAGCTTGCGCTCGACTCGATTCAGACCGGAAGCGTTCGCACATACTCGACGTCGAGCCGGGTGACCGACTCGGCCGCGGGTGCGACCGCGTACGCTACCGGCGTCAAGACGTACAACGGTGCCATTGCCGTCGATACGCTGAAGCGGCCACTGGGCACGCTGCTGCAGGCTGCCGAACGCCGGGGCATGGCCACCGGGCTCGTGGCGACGAGCCGAATCACGCACGCCACGCCGGCCTCATTCTCCGCGCACGTGCCCAACCGCTGGATGGAAAACGAGATCGCCGCGCAACAGATCATGAGCGGAGCCGACGTCATTCTCGGGGGCGGCAAGCGGCATTTCGTACCGAAAAGCACGGAGGGGAGCAAGCGTAAGGACGACCGTGACCTCGTCGCCGAAGCCCGGGATGCCGGCTACCGATTCGTCAGCGATCGCGCCGGGCTGATGGACGTGTCCGACGGGCCGGTGCTCGGACTCTTCAGCATGAGCCACATGGACTACGAGATCGACCGCAACCCGGATGCGCAGCCCAGCCTGGCAGAGATGACGGAGAAAGCGCTTGAACTGGTCTCCGATGATGAGGATGGATACTTCATCATGATCGAAGCAAGCCGGATCGATCACGCCGGCCACAGCAACGATGCCGCCGCGCATCTCCAGGACATTCTCGCCTACAACGACGCCGTCGCGGTGGCCCTTGAACAGGCTCAGTCCGACGGCAACACGCTGGTCGTCAGCGTGTCCGACCATGAGACCGGTGGCCTGTCCCTCGGTCGTGACATCGAGAAAGACGGCTCCGTCGAGGGCGTGTACGCCTGGCACCCAGAGGTCTTGCACCGCGTCCGGGGATCGCAAGGAACCATGTTCGACGCCGTTTCCAAGGGCCACGAGGCGCTGCCAGCCGATGCGACCCGCGCCGACTCGGTTGACGTCGTCACGTCCGTCCTGTCCGACATCGCAGGCATCGACGATGCCACCGACGCCGAGCGCACGAACATCGGCACCAGCCTCGATTCGTACGCGCTCAACTTCGTCGTTTCAGACATGATGGAACGACGCGCCGTCATCGGCTGGACAACCCGTGGCCATACCGCCGTCGACGTCAACCTGTACGCCTACGGCCCCGGGCACAACCTCTTTCAGGGCAACATTGACAACACGGAGGTGGGCGACCTTCTTTCCTCGCTGATGAACCTCGATCTGGACGCTCTGACGGCGGACCTCCGGAACGAGGATGAGACCGAGACACCGGCGGAAGCATCCGGTCCGTCGGTCGGATCCGAGGACTAATTCTTTCACCGACGGCATTCGCGTCTCCCCCGTTCCCCGCCTTCCGATTCCGTGAGTGATCCCCGGCCGAACCCGTTTCGTGACATCTTCGAGGCTCATGGTGCAGCGAATGGCGCGCCCGACCCGACGAAGGTTACCGAGGCGATCGGTCAGACCATTCCGTTCATGGCCACCGCGGGCGTAAGAATCGAGACCTACACGCCTGAGCGAGTCGTCGTAGCGCTACCCGACCACTCATCAGTGCACAACCATGTTGGGACGCCTCACGCCGCTGCGCTCGCTCTTCTCGCTGAAGCTGCCACCGGGCTCGTGGTGGCGTTGAATCTGTCCGACGGGGCCGTCCCTTTGCTCCGGTCGATGAGCGTCAACTTCAGCCGCATGGCGCGGGGCATGGTCACGGCCGAGGCCTCCCTGGATGCGGATGATCGGTCCCGGATCGCTGCGCGCCCGATCGGCAAAATTACCGTGGACGTCTCCCTCCACGCCGACGGCGACCGCCCCCCCGTCTCGGGGGCGCTGCAGTGGGCATGGATCCCCGAATCCCGCCTTCCCGGCTTGTCGAGCTGACCGGGACATCTGCCGGGTGGAAAAGGCGCATCAAACGGGCGCCGTTCGGCTTTGCTCTTCCCCGTCTGTCCTTCGGTAGTTACGGTAAAGCGGTCGATCACCTGCCCCCGCCAGGACGCCCGCACGGCCGGCGTGCAACACCGGCCGACCTCTCGTTGCCTGTCCTGGCGCCCGGAGCGTCATGCCGTATCTCCCACTGGATCGTGTCCGCGTCTCACTCTTCCCGCGCGCGTGGATCGCGTGGGTTCTTGTCAGCCTGCTCTGGGTGGGCACATGTCCCGTCGCCGCGCAGGAAATAGGCCTCCGCACCGTCCGCGGTGCCGGCGATGCTGAGCAGGGCCTGGCGCTGACGGTGAGCGGCGGCGTAAGCAAAGGGTCGTACCAGGGCGGCTTCAGCTACGGCCTCACGCATGTGATGCGCCTCTCCCGTGAGCGCCAGCCGCTGACGTCTGCATTCGACGTCCCGGACTACCACCTCGTCTCCGCCACCGGCGCATCAGCCGGCAACATCAACGCTCTTCTGGCGGCGGTCTCGTGGTGCGACGCCTCGTTTCTTGAGCAGACGCCCCGGGAAAGCCTGTTCTGGCGCATCTGGATCCCGGTCGGCGTCGAGCAGCTATTCCCGGAGACCCGCCCGGCAGATCCCGAGATTCCGGAACTCGTCTTCTCCCGGGAGTTCTTCCACACCGAGGTCACCCCCCGCCTGAAGCAGGCCATGCGCCACCCGGGGCGCCCCGACTGCGAGGTGCCGGTGGGTCTTACGCTCACGAGGATCGACGCGCTCGGCCGCGTTCCCCTGGCGCCGGACCTTGACCCCGTCCGCACGATCCGATACGCGAGCATTGCGCGGCTCGAAACGGGGCCCGGTGCCGCCGGCACCAGCATGCACTTTCGTCCGTTCGACTTCACAGGACGGGACCCCCAGCAGTACGGAGAACTTCTCCTCCCCGACCTGTCTCCCACCCCGGACGACTCGCTGGGCGTCGAGGCGATGGTGCAGGTGGCCCTCGGGTCCAGCGCCTTTCCTATCGCCTTCGCGCCGGTCCGGATTTCCTTTTTCCCGTCGCCCGGCGCGTCCCGGGAAACCGGCTATTTCATCGACGGCGGCGTCTTCGACAACAACCCGCTCGGCCTCTCCGACGCGCTGTACAATCCGCGGCCGATCGGCATGCCGCCTGAAACAGAGACCGAACTCCGGATGCAGGTCCGCCGACCCGCCGCCGAGGACGGTGCCACCGAAACGCTTCCCGTATCCTCGCTTCTCGTCAACCAGAACCACCGGCGCAAAGAAACCCGCAGGGCACCCGCCGCCCCGATGGTTCGGGACACCCGCGACCGGATCAGCGTGGCGTCGTACCGCTCGTTTATTAACAAAGCCGTGACGACCGCACGCGAGTACGAGATGGAGCTGCTCGCGCGCGACCTTACCGAAGATGAGCGCGGCCGCATCCAGCAGTCGTCGCGCTACCACGCCTTCACCGGAGAAAGCCTTCAGAGCTTCGGGGCCTTCCTGAGCTACCTGTTTCGACAGCACGACTTCTTCGTCGGTCTGTACGATGCACTACATTTCGTGGCCGCACAGTCCGTCCCCGACCGCTCGGACACCGACCAGATCGGCCGACGCGTCCTCGCTTTGATCGAGGCCCTTGCGCCCACAATGGACGATGCCGACGAGGCGTTTCTGCGTTCGCTACACGCAGACGAGTTCGGAGACGGACGAAACTGCTCGCCCTACGCGGTCCACGAGAACATCTCCATCACCATCTCCTGCGCTGTGAGCCAGTGGGAGAGCGACGTCGGTCCCGCCAACCGGTCCTCCGTAGCGGGCCTCCGGTACCTCTTTGCAACGCTCGACGCGTTCATCGAGCCGGCTACGTTCCTGGCACTGGAACGCGAAGCCTGCCTGGCGGAACGGGCGGCCTCTCCCGGCGCACGTCGTCCGTCTCGGGTCACGGCCGACGCCTTTCGCTGCGACGCGATTGCAAACGGCGGCCTACTCCAGCAACTCCGCGGACAGCCCGGCCAGGCGCTGACTCGCATCCTGGAGTCTGCGCTCGAGATTCTTCTGGAAAATGAACAGGCCATCGAACGGGCCGGATATGAACGCGGTGCGCGAAAAGCGATTACGTTCGCCTACTTTCTGCAGCGCAACATCGCCATCGAACAGCGAACCGGCCTGTCATGGGACAGCTCGTCGATGCCGGTCGAACGGGCCCGACGACGCGGCGTAGACGCCCCCCTGATTTCCCGACGGCTGCTCTGGCGGACGGTGGCGCCTAACGAAGTTATCTTTCCCGTTGCGCGAAAAGGCTGGGGCATGTCCTACCGCCCGCGGTTCTACCCGGGGCCGCGACGCATGCCGCGCGTCCCGCTGCTTCTCGGCTACAACAAGTACGAGGGTCAGCCGGGACTTTTTCTCGCCGGGATCGGCTTGCAACAGCCCATCTTTACCGGAGCACGCCGCCTGATTCTGAGCAGCATCGAGGTCGGCGTGACGCAGGGCATCGCAACAACCGGCACCGGAAACGGCTCACGCTATACCGGCCTGAATGCCGGCCTGTACGTTCTGGGCGGCAAGATCCGGTTCGGCATCCTGCTTCCATCCCTGTTTCGCCATCCGTCGAACAACCGGTACGACGAGCACCAGACGTCGGTGGGCATTTCCGATGTGAACGGCCTGCTGTACTGGATTGGTAAGTTCATCCGGTAGACGCCAGCCGCAGAACGGGCGGCGGGCCAGACACGACAGGCAGGGTGTCTTACGGGCATCCTGCCCGCGGCATCAATCGGCGAACGCGTATCCCATCAGGCGAATCTCGCGGGCGCAGACGAGCTCGATACGCTCCCGGGCCGCCTCATCCATGAGGTCCGTGTACGGCGACCGGTCCGGCCGGAAGCCGGCCTTCGCCTTCGGAAGCTCGATATCCCCGGGCAGCCCGACTTCATCCCTCACGCGCGCCAGGCCCTCGTCCAGCGATTCGTACCTCCCGAGGAAGTCGAGCTGTACGTGGCCGTTGATCGTGTACAGCGGCCAGTTCGTCAGACGACTCTCCCGGCACTCGTGAATCCAGCTGTTGAAGTCCGGTCGCGGCGGGCGGGTCTTGTAGTAGTAAAAGCTGACGGCTTTATCGAACGGATTGCGCTCGAACGAGAAGGTGTAGTAGTCCTGCCAGATCCCCGGCTCGAGGTGGTCGCGGATGAAGCCCGCCGTCCGATGATTGTAGAATTGCTTGCGCCGGCCTCGCAGCAACAACGCGGCCCAGTCGAATCGATCGTAGTATTTCATCGGTACATTGTAATTCTGAGGGCCACGATAGCCTCGCTCTCTACGCCTGGCCTCTCCGCTCTCGTCAATGGGCGTGATGATGTCCTCCGGCCCACAGTACTTCGACAGCGCGATCTCGATACTCGTACTGGCCGTCTTTCGCGTCTTGACGTAGATGAACCGGTGCTTGTGACTGATGATCATGCCGCGATCAGCGGGTTCGTGAGAAGTGGATTCAGGAGAAGAGAGGAGGACAACGGGTGTGTCTCCGGTTTACAGCGGTGCCGTCTGCCGGTGAAACCGGATCGTGAGCCAGATGGACGCGGCGGTGAGGCCGGCCACCAGTCCCCACCAGAGGCCCGGCGCACCGAACCCGAGGTGGACGCCGAACAGGTACCCGAGGGACAGGCCGATGCCCCAGTAGGAGAAAAAGCCGATCACCATCGGCCCCCTGGTGTCCTTCAATCCGCGCAGCGCCTCGGCGGCCGCAATCTGGAGTCCGTCGACCACCTGGAAGATGGCCGCGATACCGATCAACTGGACGGCGAGGGGGATGACGGCAGCGTTTTTCGGGGCATCCATGTCCAGATACAGCGACACAATCCATTCCGGCACCATCAAGAAGACGACCATTGTGATCACCATGAAGGTCGTCGCGATGCTGATGGAGGCGTACCCGGCCCTCCGGGTGGCGGCCCGGTCTTTCCGGCCGGCGGCGTGACCGACCCGGACCTGTCCGGCAATCCCAACGCCCATCGGCACCATGAACGTGAAGGCAGCGCACTGGATGGCAACCTGATGCGCGGCCAGGGACGTTGCCCCGATCGCCCCTACCATGAGGGCCGTGATCATGAACAGGCCGGCTTCGATGCCCCGGGCCACGCCCATCGGCCAGCCGATATCCACCAGTTCGCGGAGCGTCTCCGGGTCGGGAATGCGCAACTTCCCGAAGATCGTGTACTCGCGAAACGGTCTGCGGAGGACGACGAGGAGACCGAGAAGCGCGAACATCGTCCAGAAGACGATAGTGCTAGCCAGCCCGGTACCGACCAGCCCCAGAGCGGGCAGCCCCAGGGAACCGAACATAAGGACGTAGTTGGCACCGGCGTTCAGGCACGCAGCGAAGATGGTGATCAGCGTTACCGGAAGCGGGCGAGCCAATCCTTCTACGAAACTGCGTAGCGCCGTGAACCAGCAGGCCGGCAGAAAGGCCCACATGATCGCCCGCAGGTACGCCGAGGCGCCGTCTACTGCGACATCCGTCTGGCCGAGCAGATGCAAAATGGGCTCGATGAACCAGAGTAGCGTCATTACGGGCACGCTCAGCATGATGCCGAGCCAGAGCCCCTGCCGGACGCTGCGTTCGATCGTGTCTGGCTTCCCTGCCCCGACCGCCTGCGAGACCATCGGGCTGACCGCCTGCACCATCCCGGTACACAGGATGAGCAGGAAGAAGAAGAGCGTGTTGCCCAGCGCGACGCCGGCGAGGGCGTCCGGGCCGAGGCGCCCGACCATCACCGTATCCACGAAGCCCATCGACATCTGCCCGAGCTGAGCGGCGACGACGGGTCCCGCGAGGCGGAGTGTCGGAGGGATTTCGCCCCAGAAGCGGCTCCAGGCCGAGTCCTGCTCGGTGCGTTTTCCGCACGTCGGAGCCGCACCGGTCCGATCCTGCCCGGACGACGCCCCGTCCTGATCGCCAGAAACGCCGGGCGATGCCCCCGTTTCCGCGGGTGAAAAAGCGTCGGGACGATCAGACACGTGGAGGAGGGCTTGTCGAAAACGGGTAAACCGGGAGAACCACTATCGGCGGGCAGAAGAGCCACGGACTCGGGTCGTTGGCGAACCGGGCCGATAGAGCGCCTCCGTGTACGTTCTCGTAAATGCGACGTTCACCGCCCTGCAAGAATATCACGCGACCTGACCCGTCATGGGGCGTCTCCCCGCCCCGTTCGCGTACTCGCACTCGATCGTACGGTTGTGGCAAAGAATCACCGAATCAAGGTCGCCGATGACCTTCCCGTGGGCAGATCCGTTGCCTTTCCGCCTCTGAACACTCATCTTGGGGCTACCGTTGCGTGGACAGCGGGTCGAAACGGCCCGCACTTGCGTTTTCCTCACCTTCCTGACCGGTCATGGCCGAAGACACCTACCTGCTCGACTTTGAAAAACCGCTCTACGAGCTCGAGCAAAAGCTCGCCGAGATGCGCGAGCTGAACAAGGACAATGCCGAGGACCTTTCGAACGAGATCAGCGCGCTCGAGGAGCGTGTGGAACGACTGCGGACGTCGATCTACCGTAACCTGACGCGCTGGCAGCGGGTGCAGATTGCGCGTCACCCGCAGCGCCCGTACACGCTCGATCACATCGAAGCGCTGACGGAGGGCTTCGTTGAACTGCACGGCGACAGAAAATACGCCGACGACCGCGCCATTGTCGGGGGCCTCGCAGAATTCAAGGGGAGTCGCTTCGGCGGGAGCGACCGATCGGTCGTCATTCTCGGGCACCAGAAGGGCCGCGATACGAAGGAACGCAAGTTTCGGCGGTTTGGCATGCCCAACCCGGAAGGCTACCGGAAGGCTGCCCGCCTCATGGAGATGGCGGCGAAGTTCAACAAGCCGGTGATCACGCTCCTCGACACACCCGGAGCATATCCCGGCCTGGAGGCCGAGGAGCGCGGCCAGGCAGAAGCCATCGCCCGCAACCTGATGGAAATGTCCCGACTGCCCGTCCCGATCGTCGTCGTCATTATCGGCGAAGGGGCCTCCGGCGGTGCGCTGGGAATCGGCGTGGGCGACCGCATTCTGATGCTCGAGAACGCCTGGTACTCGGTGATCGCCCCTGAAAGCTGCTCACAGATTCTGTGGCGCTCATGGGATTATAAGGAGGACGCTGCCCGCGCGCTGAAACTCACCGCGACCGACCTGCTCGACGTGGGCATCGTGGATGAGATCGTAGACGAGCCGGTCGGCGGCGCCCATCGCTACCCGGATCAGACGTTTGACCACACGGGCCGCGCCATCGCCTCCGCGCTAGATTCGCTGACGGAATTAGACACGGAAACGCTCCTGGATCAGCGGATCGAGAAACTGGACGGCATCGGGGCCTACTCGACGGAAGCAACGCCGGCATAAGCCGCCTTGAAACGGCTTCTCCGGCCTCTCCACGGTCATTTTCGACGCTGCATGTACACCTATCAGTACGAACACCGCGTTCGGTATCGCGAGTGCGATCCGATGGGGGTCGTCTACCACACCCACTACCTCGATTATTTCGAGGCGGCACGCACCGAAGCCCTCCGGGACCTCGGCGTTCGGTACCGCGACCTGGAACGTAATGGCATCATCATGCCCGTCGTCTCCGCAACGGTCGATTATAAGCAATCGGCCGAGTACGACGACGTCGTCATCGTGGAGGCACAGTTCCCGGAAATGCCCCAGGTACGGGTGCCCATCGACTACGTCGTTCGGCGCGCAGACACCGATACGCTCCTGGCCACGGGCCATACCGATCTTTGCTTCATGAGCGCAGAGCGCCGCCGCCCCGTCCGCATTCCGGAGCCGGTCCGCGAGGCCTTTCTCCCGCACCTCTCTGCGTCGTCCTGACGCATGCGCATCGACGGGCTGCCGGACGGATACGACCATCGGCCCGCACGGCCCAACGACCTCTCCCCTTCCCATCTGTCCTGATGCAACTCCCTCCCTATCTTACCTCCGACGCCCTCGATGACGTGATCCGCCGGTCTCTGGTCGAAGACGTGGGACCGGGGGACGTAACGACGGAGGCGACCGTCGCCCCGGACCGGGAAGGCCGAGCGACCATTCGCGCCAAAGCTCCCGGCGTCGTCGCCGGGCTGGCCGTGGCCGAACGCGTCTTTACCCACGTGAATGCCGGCACTCGATGCCTGTGGTCCGTTGCTGACGGCACCGTTGTCGAACCCGGGGTGGAGATCGGATCGGTGCAAGGTTCGGCGCGGGGACTCCTCGTGGCCGAACGCCTCGCCCTGAACATCCTGCAGCGAATGAGCGGTATCGCCACCGCGACGCGTCACATGGTGAACGCCGCGGCGCCGCATTCGCCCGACATTCTGGACACGCGAAAGACCGCCCCTGGCCTGCGGCGACTCGACAAGTGGGCGGTCCGCCTCGGCGGCGGTACGAATCACCGTGTCGGGCTATACGACCTGATTTTGATCAAGGACAACCACATCGCCGCTGCCGGTGGCGTGCGCCCGGCGCTCGATTCGGCCCGGGACTACTGCACGCAGAACGGCCGCGACGACCTCTACATCGAAATCGAAACGGGGACCCTGGACGAGGTCCGCGCGGTGATCGATCACGGCGGTGCCGATATCATCCTGCTGGACAACATGGCCGCGGCCCGATCGGACGGTTCTGTGGACGTTTCCATGCTGCAGGAGGCCGTTTCACTGGTCGACGATCACTGCCGGACGGAAGCGTCCGGCAACGTCACGCTCGACACCGTGGCGGCCATCGCCTCCACCGGCGTTGACGCCATTTCCTCCGGCGCCCTGACGCATTCGGTAACGGCGCTGGATATCTCCATGCAGATGACGGTGCAGTAGCACGAGCTCGCCCCGTCCGTATTCTTGACCACGCAGCCGCGACCGTCCGGTTGATTCAGATCGACCGCCTGCGGATGGCGTAAACCGTCCGGAAGTAGTCGTTGGCGACCCGGAGACGCAACTGCTTGGCGTGGTCTCCGGATTTGAAGAGAAGACGGCGGACGTCGTCCCAGTTGACCGCCTGATTCTCCCCGGCAAGGTGGCGCGACGCCCACTCGATAAACGTCGGCAGCTGCCCGTTTCGCGCCTCCATCATTTGCGTGAAGCGATCTTCGGGCCAGTCGGTCCGGGCGAGTGCTTCGCCCAGCGGGACCGTCGGATCGTGCAGACCGGCGCACATCGCCATCCCTTTCAGGAGGGCTGCCCAGTTCCGATTCCACTGGCGCTGCCCGATCCACCCCGGGCTGTCGGCCAGTCCGAGCGGGCCGAGGACGCGATGGAGCAATCGCGCGTCCGGTGCATCCAGAGACAAGCCGCGAAGGGCTTCTATCTCTTCGGACGTTAGCCGATCGTCTGCGGACCGAAGCATGGATGCACACGTGGCGATCGCCGCCCCCATGGACTCGTGCCGCTCGGCCGCCGTATCTGAGGCATAATCGGAGCGTGTGGTGTCGGGAGCAGCGGAAATAGTTGAGGAGCGCAGGCTCATGGGGGGCAGGGATGAACCGTTCGAGGAAAGCAATGTCAGCACCGCACGATCGCCGATCACCGGGATCGAAAACGACCCGGCGTGGACGGCGGTACCGGTCCGTTGACCGGCACGAGAGGGGGATGTCGTGCCGCGCACACGTTGCACAGGGGCAGGCCCGATCGTCTCCTTCCAGTCACATCCGTTCCGAATCATATCCGGTAGCGGGACAACGCGGGGGTGCTGTACCTGGTACAGCGACGAGGGCGCGGGGATGACCTCGGGCGTGGGGGGCCTTCGGTATCGTAGACGACACCGAAGCGGAGAACACGACAGCGCAGCGCGGCTACTTCTCGAACGTTACATTTGCGTCAGCAAACACGTCGATCCGGTTGATAGAGCACCCGCTTATGGGCAAAAAAAGAACGGCTGCCTTCCCCGGAAGGAAGGCAGCCGTCATGTTCGCGTACGTCGTTTGCCGGGGCCAGAGCGGCGAGGCGGTAGCTCAGGACGTCGGCAGGTCAGGCTTTTTCACGTTCGTCCCGGCTTCTCCATCTCCAGCCGATTCCGGGAGCTCGTCGGAAACGCCGTCCCCGGCCGCCTCGTCGTCTTCATCCCACTCTTCGATGGCTTTCAGGACGGCATCCACGATCTCGTCTTCATCGACCGTCCCGACCACTTCGCCCCGCTTGAACAGGTGGGCTCGCCCGCGCCCGAGAGAAACGCCAAGGTCCGCCCCCGACGCTTCGCCGGGTCCGTTCACCGCACAACCCATCAGCGCCACGTTCAGGTCCTTATCGAAATTCTGGGCCGCCACGGCTTCTTCCACCTCTTCGACGATCGTGAAGAGATCGCCGACGAGCCGGCCGCATGTCGGGCACGCGATGATGTTGACGCCGGGGCGACCGATACCAAGGGACTTGAGGATGCGGTGGCCAACTTTCACCTCTTCGACGGGGTCCGTCGCGAGGCTAACGCGGATTGTATCGCCAATCCCGTCGGCAAGCAGGGTGCCGATACCGACGGAGCTCTTGACGGTGCCCGTGGCAAGCGATCCGCTTTCCGTGACGCCCAGATGGAGCGGGTACGTCGTCCGCTCCGCGACCATGCGGTACGCTTGAATCATATAGAAGACATCGCTGTGCTTCACCGAAATGACGATGTCTTCAAAGTCGTTCTTCTGGCAGATTTCGACGTGACGCATCGCGCTTTCAAAAAGCGCCTCCGGCTTCGGATAGCCGTACTTGTCCATCAGATCCTTTTCGAGCGACCCCGAGTTCACGCCGATGCGGATCGGAATGCCTTTCTCTTTGGCAGCGAGCAGCACCTCGCGCTCCCACTCGGGCTTTCCGATATTCCCCGGGTTGATTCGCACCTTGGCTACCCCGGCGTCAATCGCCTTAAGGGCGTACTGATGGTTGAAGTGAATGTCCGCAACGATTGGGACACGGCTGCCCTGGACGATGTCGGGGAGGGCGTCGGCATCTTCCGGGCGAGGAACGGCGACGCGAACGACGTCGGCACCGGCATCCGCAAGCCGGTGCACCTCTTCCAGGCAGGTCTCCACCTCGTGCGTTTTCGATACGGTCATGCTTTGCACAGAGATCGGCGCGTTGCCGCCGATCTGTACGTCGCCAACCTGGACGGGGCGGGACTCGCGACGGGGACGTTCCATAGGACAACCAGTCGGTCGATACGGGCGAAGGGGAGGCTACAGGTGGTTATCGTCTGCAATACGGCTCCTTTACAGAAAGGCTCCCAAAAGGGTTTAGCGATTTGGTAAAGGAACGCGGCGTCGACGGAGAGCCGGTCATCAATCCTGTGAAGCTTCGTACAGGGTGCGCTTCTCTTCATCCGTGAGCGCGTCGTACCCCTTCTCGCTGATCTTCTCCAGGATACGGTCAATCTCCTCTTCCCGGGTGGACGTTCGCGTGCTGGTGGAGCCCCCGGAAGGTCGCGCGGCGCTGCTCGACGAGGCAGACGGGGAGGACGGGGATCCGGTGTCGGCCTCCGGGTTGGGATTGCCGCCGAGCCACACCTCCAGCCGTCCGAGAAGCCCGAGCGACTCGTCCTTGCGACGGCCCCGACGACCTGACCGTTTACCAGAACCCTTCCGGAAGATACGCGTCCAGCCGGTAAGGTCGACCCCTCCGCGCTCAGCTTTCGCGAAGAGATATCCGCTGATAGCCCCCCCCCAGTGGGCCGTCAGCGCCACGCTGTTGCTTCCGAGGTTGATGAGGATGTCGATCACGAGAAAGCCGATGACCACCCAGATCAAGCGGACGACGCCGATGAAGAGAAGGGCAATCTGCTTGTACGGGTAGAGAATCGCGACGGCCATCAGCACGCCGAGCACGGAGGCCGAGGCGCCCACGATCGGGACGTTCGGATTTCCAAAAACTCCAAGCGGCATCAACAGCAGCGAGACGAGGCCTCCGCCGACTCCGGCCAGAATGTAGAGCGTCCATGTCCGTTCGGAGCCGTGCATCTCCTCGTACTCCCGGCCAATCCAGAACAGCCACAGCATGTTGAACGCGATGTGCAGCAGACCCCCAAATCCGCCGCTGGTATGCATAAAGTTATACGTGACCAGCTGCCACGGTTGGAGCAGAATATCAGGAAACGTGGCGTGGAGCGCAAAATGATCCAGCATGAACGCCAACCCACCCGGCCAGAGAACGCGGAGAAACTGCGCGAGCACGTAAACGGTCACGTTGATCGCGAGAATCACGCGCAGCGCCGGAGGCTGCCGATAGTACCAGGACTGAAGCTGATTCACGACGGTAGGGGCTTATATGTCGGCCGTCCAGGGAAAATATGCGCGGAAGCGCGAAAATGGAGGATCGAGCGCTCCCGGTCGCAAATGAATAATACCCCGAAGACGGTAGAAGGTTTGTTCGAAAGCACGGGCCGAAGAGGCATAATCGAAGGCCGTGCCCGTCGCTAAAACGACGGGCGAGCGCACCGATCGGTTACCGCGCCGGGCCGTTGACGGTCAGTGGTTCGATCACGGAAAAGCGATCCGGACACAGACCGAAACGCAGGTGGCCAAGCGCCTGCGGCACCTGGCGACCCGAATCAACGCCACATCACGGGGACGTGAGCCGTTGCGGAGACGACCGTGAGCTTCGTAGCCCATACATTTCGGGTGGATGTCCTTGACATGGTATCGACCGTACACCTCGGCTACGGGCGGTGATTCCCCGCTCGCTCCGGGAGAGCGTCACGATGTCGTGTGTTGTATCTCATCGGGCGGCGCGCCATCGGACGGGGGCCGCAGCGACGCGTGGGCCATGCTTCCCACGGGCGCCTCGGCCCGGGCACCGCCGGTCCCACGCCGAAGAACGCGCCTTGCCTCTCTCCGGCCGGAACGGGTCAAGTGCAGCCGGTCGTTCTGTAACGAAATCCAGTCCCGCGTCCGGGCGGCGTCGACGGTCTGCCCCGCGGCGCGCGCCGTCCAGCCAAAGTGCTCCTGCAGGTGCTTCGACCGATTCTCAACCGCTTCGTCGACCGTGCCCTCGTGGTGAAAGAGGTGGACGAGCAGCATTTGAGCGGCGAATTCCCACTGCTGACGCCGACGCCGGCGCCACCGGGCGACCACCCCGCGCTCCGGGGCCAAAAGGAACGATAGCGCGAACGCGAGGCCGACGCATCCGGCCATCGAACCGGCGATCGACACATCGAGCGCGTGCGCCACCCAGTACCCGGCGATCGCGCACACGGCCCCGATGCCCATACTGCCCCCGATCATGACGGGCAATCGATCCGTCAGCAGATACGCAGCGGCCGGTGGTCCCACAAAAAGTGCGATGACGAGAATCGAGCCGACCACGTCGAACGCCGCGACCGCCGTCATCGATACGACGCTCATGAGTCCGTAGTGCAGCCCCCCCGGCAGCAGCCCCAGCGCCGTCGCGAGCGCCGGGTCGAAGGTCGCGCATTTCAGCTCCTTGTAGAAGGCTCCGATGAATGCCGCACCCAGTGCAAGGACGCTCCCGGAGACGTACACGCCCCGGGGACCGAGGTCCACGCCGCCGATCGTGAGCCGATCGAACGGTGCGAATGCGAGTTCGCCGAGCAACACGACGTCCTCGTCGAGGTGAACCCCGCCGGCATAGCGGCTGATGAGGACCACTCCGATGCTGAAGAGGGCCGGGAAAACGAGGCCGATGGCGGCGTCCTCTTTGACCAGACGGGTATCCCGTACGATCTCCACGAGGAAAACGGTGAGGACTCCGGTTGCAGCCGCAGCGACAATCAACAGCGGCGAGCCGAGGTCCTCCGTCAGAAAGAATCCGATGACGATTCCGGGGAGGATGGCGTGACTGATCGCGTCGGTCATCATCCCCATCTTTCGCAGGATGAGAAACGAGCCCGGCAGCGCGCACGCGGCGGCGGTGATGACGGCAACCAGTTGTATGTCGAACTGTGCAGCGGTCATGCAGGGGGTAAAGCGGGTTCGAAGGCGGCGATGGGCGAGGCAGTACTACATGCGCCGCCTCTGGCGCACCCACCGAAAGACGAGGCCGCGATGCGGGGCGAACAGCATGGAGACAGCCACAATAACGGTCGCACAGAGGACGATCGTCGGGCCCGTCGGAAGGTTGGCGGCGGAGCTGCTGATAAGCGCACCGGCGACGCCGGCCGCTGCGCCGAAGCCGGTCGACAGCAGCATCATCACCCCGAGCCGGGCCGTCCACTGACGGGCAGCGGCCGCCGGTGCCACGATCATGGCACTCATCAGGACGACGCCAACGGCCTGCAACCCGATCACGATCGCTATGACCGTGAGCGTCGTGAGGCCAACGTCGACCGCGCGCATTGGAAAGCCGAGACTCTGCCCGAAGGCCTCGTCGAAGGCGAGCAATTTGAACTCTTTCCAGAACAGGGCAACGCCGCTAAGCGCGACGGCTCCGAGCCCGGCCATCGTGATGACGTCCGAGGTGATGAGCGCGGCGGCCTGACCGAACAGGAAGGTGTCGAGCCCGGCCTGCCCGGCATCCGGGAGGCCCTGGATGTACGTCAACAACATCAGGCCCACGCCGAAGAACACCGACAGCACGATCGCGAGCGCGCTGTCGTATTTGACGCGGGATCGCCGAACGACGGTCATGACGGCGAGTGTCGCCAACCACCCGGTCGCTGCTGCGCCGGCCATCAGCACGAGGGGAAGCTTCGACTGCGTGACGAGATAGGCCACGGCAATCCCGGGCAGGGCGGCGTGCGACATGGCGTCGCCGATGAGGCTCTGCCCCCGAAGGAGCGCGTAGACGCCAAGCGCCCCGCTCACGGCCCCCAGCGTCGCTGCCCCCAGCGCCACCGTCCGAAGCGTGTAATCGAGCATGGTTAGGTTCAACGTTCAGCGTTCAAGGTTCAGCGTTCGACGTGCACTCCCCCTCCTCAAACCACACACCCCATCCCCTCTCCCCATCTCCTCCTTTCCCATCTCAATCCTCCTGTGGTGCCGGTGTGCCGCGATAGGTGCGCTGGATGTTATCCTGGGTGAAGACTTCCTCGAGCCGTCCGGCCGCGACGCATCGGACGTTCAGGAGCATGACGGCGTCAAAGTACTCCTCGATCGTCTGAAGGTCGTGGTGGACGACGAGCATGGTGGTGCCATCCTGCTGCAGTTCGCGTAGCAGGTCGATGACTGTGCGTTCGGTGACAGCGTCCACGCCCTGCAGCGGTTCATCCATAAAGTAGAGGTCGGCTTCCTGGACGAGGGCCCGTGCGAGAAACACGCGCTGTTGCTGTCCCCCGGAGAGCTGACTGATCTGTCGGTCCGCGTAGTCGAGCATGCCCACGCGATCCAGAGCCCGACGGGCCTGTTTCCGTTCTCGCTCGCCGGGCCGACGAAACCAGCCGAGGCGGCCGTACAGCCCCATCATCACCACGTCGAGCGCACTCGTCGGAAAGTCCCAGTCGACCGACCCCCGCTGCGGCACGTACCCCACCCGATCGCGGACGTCGTCGTAGGCCTGTCCGAACATGCGCACCTCCCCGGCGGCTGCGTCGATCAGTCCGAGCGCGGCTTTGATGAGGGTCGTCTTACCGGCTCCGTTGGGGCCGACCACCGCCATCAACGTCCCTTCAGGCACGGTCAGGTCGATGTCCCACAGAACCGGCTGCTCGCGGTAGGCGACAGTGAGATCGCGGACGGTAAGCGCAGGCTGAGCGGTCATCCGGCAGATCGGTGGCGTAACGTGAACGATCGAGAGCGTCTACGGGCGGGCGGTAGCGTCAGCGTTCGCGACAGGAGCGGCTGCGAGACCGGTGGTTACCGTCGACATGTTGCTTCGTAGCATGCCGGTGTACGTTCCAGCCGGGGTTCCCGGGCTGCCGAGCGCATCGCCGTACAGCGTGCCACCGATCGCGACACCGAAGCCCTTCGCCCGTACGGCCTCGCGCACGGCTTCAATCCCCCGTCTCGGAACGCTGGACTCGACAAAGATCGCAGGAATGCGGCGCTCCGCAACGAAGGATGCAAGATTCTGAACATCGGCTGTGCCCGCCTCCGTGGCGGTACTGATGCCCTGGAGGCCACGCACGTCGAACCCATAGGCGCGACCGAAATACCGGAACGCATCGTGCGAGGTGATCAGCACGCGTTTATCCTGGGGCACGCGCTGCACCATGGCGTGGAGGGCCTCATCGAGTCGACGGAGCGAGTCGGCATACGTGGCTGCTCGCTTCCGGTAAGCGTCGGCTCGGGCGGTGTCGATCCGTGCGAGTTGATCCGCCAGGTGCTCGGCGGCACGGGTCCACAGCTCAGCGTCCATCCAGACATGTGGGTCGAAGTTTCCGGCGTAATCCGGCGACGACAACAGCATCGAGTCGGGAAACGCATCGGCGGCCAGGGCCGTCGTCGGCTGACCGCGGCGCTTCATTTCCGCAAACACGCTTGTCATTTTCCCCTCCAGATCCAGGCCATTATAAACAATGAGATCGGCCGACGCCATCGCCGTCACATCGCCTTCGCTGGCTTTGTAGAGGTGCGGGTCGACGCCCGGTCCCATCAATCCGTCCACACGAACGGCGTTTCCGCCCACATTTTCAGCAAGATCGGCCAGGATGCTGGTCGTCGCCACCACGCGGACACGACCATCGGCATCGGTGCCCGCCTCCGTAGCGCATCCCGCAAGCACAAAGATGCATGCGACGAGCACGGCGAGCAACGTCGCAACGACCAATCGGCAACGGTCTGTACGAGGCGAAAAGGAAGGCATGGAAACGGTGTTCGAGCGTCGAGGGAAGGATGCCGGGAGGCAGAACGTCCTATTTTAGGCCTGCCTAAAAAAAGTGTTTCCCCAACCGAAATGCGAACGGGCCGTCCGTGTAGTGCCGGAACACGGTAGCACGACGCCTGCATCCCCGGGTATCGGGTCCAACATGATGGGATTGCAAAGCGTCCACGAATCGGGAAATATTCAGGGACACGGGCGTCTATACGGGTGAATGGCGCGAGACCCGAACGCTTTCGTTGATGCGAATCACACAGGGCGTCCGCGGCGGTCGTGCCTCCTCTCCCGTTCGACGGATATCATCGAGCCATGAGTTACGAAGTACAGGATTTTCAGACGGACGTCATCGATGCCAGTTACGACGAGCCGATTCTTGTCGACTTCTGGGCCCCCTGGTGCGGGCCGTGCCGGCAGCTCGGCCCGACGCTGGAAGAACTTGCCGACACCAGCAAGGGGTGGTCGCTCGTAAAAGTGAACACGGACGAGCACCCGACCGCGTCCCGGAAGTACGGCGTCCGAGGCATCCCCAACGTTAAGCTGTTCGTGGACGGCACCGTGGAGGCGGAGTTTACGGGCGCCCTCCCACGTCATGCGGTGCAGAAGTGGTTGGACGAAAACCTGCCGAATGAGACCAAGAACCTCATTCGCGAGGCCCGGCAGGCGCTGGATGACGGCGACGAGGACCAGGCCGTCACGCTCCTCGAAGGGGTCGTTGAGCAGAACGGCGATCATCCGGAAGCGAAGGTCATCATGGCCCGGGCGCTCATTTTTCAGGACCCCGAGCGGGCAGAGATGCTCGCCAATGCCGCCGACGTTGCCGAACCGACGCTCCGCCAGACGCGGGAAGCGGTTCAGACCGTGGCTCATCTCGTCGGTATTGCCAGCACTCCCGATGAATTGCCCGACGACCCGGCCCGAGAGCCGTATCTGAAGGGAGCCCGCGCGCTTGCACAGCAGGACTTTGAGGCCGCAGCCGAGCACCTCATCGAAGCCGTGCAGGTCAATCGCCATTACGACGACGACGGCCCCCGGCGCGGATGCATCGCTCTTTTCACACTCCTCGGGCCGGCCCACGAGGTGACGCAGTCGTACCGACGCAGCTTCGACATGGCGCTTTATTGAAGGGCGAAATGCGAAGGGCGAATGTCGAAGGGTAAAATGCGAATTGGGGAGTGTCGATTTCGAATGTCGTAACGTGGGTGCTCTTTACGAACGAAGCATCAGCCGACGGAAATCCTCTGTGTACATGGCGCCGCCGATGCACTCGCCCTGCAACACCGGCTCGTGGACAAGAGCATCGGGAACCGCCGGTCGGCGAAGATGTCGGCAGCGTCCATGTCACCCCCAGGCTTCAGCACGCGCTCGTCACCAGGTCACGGCTCGCCTGCAGGGACTCGCCGTACCAGGTCTGCCCGCCGGCGTGGACGGTGGGGACGTCTGGGAGATCTGGTACAGGTTTATTCGATGGCGCCGCCGCAGCCGCTTCCCGCGCCCGCCGTACAGCCGTAACAGTGACGCTCGGTCCGAATCGAGTGCTCTTTCCATGCCTGCAGGTCGAAGTCGTCGACTTGCGGCCGCACACCGTTCGGCAGGTCCATCGTCATTTCCAGTTGCTGGTTGAAATCGCAGTCGTAGAGCGTCCCGTCCCACGCCACCGACAGCGTGTTGCGGCACATCAAGCCGGCGATGGTCCCGGGGTTGAATGCGTTTACGAGGCGCTGCATGTAGGCTTCCGTCTGCCCCTTCTCGAGCAACCACTCCAGATAGCGAGACATCGGCATATTGTTGAGCGCAAGCAGGCGGTCGAACGTGACGTCGTGGTTTCGCTGCAGGGCTTCCTTCCATTCTTCCTCGAGGGATGCCTGATTGCCGGCGAGAAACGCGCCGACCGGATTCGTCACGAGCGTCAGTACCCGGTCCGGATCGTCGTAGCCATAGCCTGCTTCGTTGAGGGCGTGCAGCGCCTGGATCGACTTGCGGTAGGTCCCTTCCCCGCGCTGTGCGTCCGTGTTGAACTCCCGGTAGTGCGGTAGCGAGCAGACGACCTCGACACCGCGGTCCGCGAACCACTCGGGGAGGTGCTGATACGGTCGCGTCGTCAGAATCGTGAGATTGCACCGGTCGATCACATCGAGGCCGCGGTCCACACATGCCTCGACGAGATACTCGAAGTGGGGATTCAACTCCGGCGCGCCGCCCGTCAGATCCACCGTATGCGCACCCGAGCGATCGATCGCCCGGAGACACGCGTCGACCGTCTCGCGGTCCATATTTTCCTCCGTCCGGTCCGGCCCGGAGTCGACGTGACAGTGGCGGCACGTCATGTTGCAGAGCTTCCCGAGATTGATCTGGAAAATCTCCAGTTCGTCCGGTCGGAAGTCCTCCCAGCCGGAGGCTGCGAGGTCGGCCTTGAACTTGCCGGTCCCGGTCGGGCCGCCGTCGACATCCACAGCATGAAGGGCACGGAATTGCTCAGACGGGCTCGATAGCGGCTCGCGGCGATACCGCAGGCTGGTGGTCGGCCGTGGGCCGTCCACGCGTTCGGTGTGACCGTCTCCAACGATGACGTCGAGTGGAATAAAGGGTTCTTCAGACATGCGTTAGCGAAGCGAGAGTCGCACAGGCAGGGGCGAAGAGGGAGGCAACCGTCTACATCATTTTCTCCTTCACCTGATCCAGCATCTGAACACCATGAACGAGCGATGCGCCGCCTCGAATGGCGGTCGCGACGTGCACCGCCTCGGTCATCTGCTCGAGGTCGGCTCCCTTCTCGAGGCACTCGTCGGTGTATGCGTCGATACAGTAGGGGCATTGCACCGTGTGGGAGACGGCAAGCGCGATCAGGGCTTTCTCCCGGGCGGTCAGGGCGCCGTCCTCAAAGACGGAGCCATAGTACTCGAAAAACTTGCTGGCGAGCTCGGGACTTCCTTCTTCAATGTCGCCAAATCGCGGAAGGTGGTCCGGCCTGTAGTACGTGTCTGACATAAGTCGAGCAGCGAAAAAGAGGTATGGCGGAAGGACGACGTTTTGTGAACTGGCGGGCGCAAACGTTACAGCCGCCGCTCTCTCATCGTCCCGATGCAACATACCGTCCGGGCCTCCCGCTGTCCAGTTCAGACTGTGACCGAGTCGTGCTCACCACAGGCACGGCCGCAGGCTGGCACCGATCGATGGAAGCGCGACGCAAGACATGCACGGCGCGGTAGAGGCCCGCTCGAGGCGCCCGGTCGAGACGCCCGCTCGGTGTCGGGTCTACGCACGGCTCTCTTCGCGGGTGGCCGGTGCCGCGGGGATGTCCCGCGTCGCCTCGCCGTCGCCGTGAACCTGGGTGTCGGCGGCGTACTGAAGGTCGTGCAGCTTCCGGTAGAGACCGTCCATCGCGAGCAGTTCGTGGTGCGTTCCGCGCTCTCGGACCTGGCCCTTGTGCAGGACAAGAATCTTGTCAGCGTCCTGAACGGTGGAGAGGCGGTGCGCGATCGCCAGCGTGGTTCGTCCTTCCGTCAGCCGCTCGAGCGCCTCCTGGATCAACTCCTCGGTTTCCGTGTCGACGCTTGAGGTGGCCTCGTCCAGAACCATCACCTCGGGGTCGTAAATGAGCGCCCGGACGAACGCGAGCAGCTGGCGCTGGCCATGCGAGAGTGACGCCCCGCGCTCCTTCACGTCCTGCTGGTAACCGTTGGGCAGTTTCTCGATAAAGTCGTTGGCCTGCACGACGGCGGCGGCTTTCCGCATCATCTCATCCGTCACCTCCGGATCGTTGAGCGTCAGGTTGCGCTCGACGGACCCGCTGAACAGGAAGACGTCCTGCGGGATGAGGCCGATGTGCCGGCGCAGGTCCTTGAGCGACAGGTCCTGGATATCGACGCCATCGATCGTGATGCGCCCGCGCTGGACCTCGTAGAACCGGAGCAGAATGTTCATGATGGTCGACTTGCCGGCCCCGGTGGCTCCAACCAGAGCCAGCGTTTCCCCCGGCTCCACACGGAAGGACACGTCCCGGAGGACCCAGTCCGGCTGCCCGTCATGTTCTTCGTACGCGAACCATACGTTCTCAAATTCGATCGCACCCTGGATGTTGCCGAGCTCCACCGGATCGTCCGCGTCCCGCAGGCTTCGGTCGTCGTCCAGCAGGTTGAAGATCCGCTCGGCTCCGGCCATCGCGCTCTGCAACGTGTCAAACTGATTCGACAGGTCGCGGATCGGCTCGAAGAACATCCGGGCGTACTGGATAAACGCGAACAGGACGCCCAGCGTGAGTGCGCTGCCGGCTATCGCTCGAAGACCACCGAACCAGAGCACGCCTGCAATGGCGAGGTTGGAGATGATCTGGATGGACGGCCAGAAGATGGCATAGTAAAAGATCGTCTGGATCCACGCGCCCCGGTGCTCATCGTTGATCGCCTCGAACCGGCGCATTTCCTCCTCCTCCCGGTTAAAGAGTTGCACGATCGACATGCCGGTGACGTGCTCCTGAATGAAGGAATTCAGGCGGGAGACCTGGTTTCGTGCCTCGCGGTACTGCACCCGGACGCGCTTCCGGAACCAGAACGTGATCCACACCATCAGCGGCATCACGCAGAGCGTGATCAGCGCCAGCATCCAGTTCATATAGAACATCAGGGCGGCGATAAAGACGATCCGGAGGAGATCGCCGATGACAACCACAAGACCCGACGACAGCACATTGCTCAGCGCTTCGACGTCGCTCGTCGTCCGTGTAATGAGTTTTCCGACGGGCGTCCGGTCGAAGAACTGAAGCGGCTGGTTCTGGATGTGACGAAAAACCGCCGTCCGCAGGTCGTAGATGGCATGTTGCCCGATGTACTGCGTCAGGTAGTTTTCCGCGAACTTCAGGATGCCTTCCCCGGTCAGGGCGAGAACCAGCAGAAGGATGATCGTCTGCAACCCCTCCAGATCGCCAACGACGATGTAATTGTCGATCGCGCGCTGCACAAGCAACGGACGAATGGGCCCCAGTAGCGACGCGCCGAGCGTGATGGTGAGGGCCAGGGCAACCCAGCCCGTGTAGGGCTTGAGGTAGTCCGCGATTCGGCGAATCAGGCGGCCGTCGAACTTGAACCCGTCATCTTTTGGCTTTTCGTCCGCATACGGATCATGCTCATCCGCATCGCTCGTGGACTCGATCTCTCTGACGTCCACGTCGGTCGTGTCCGTTCCGGACCGTTCGTCGGTGTCGCTGGAGTGTGAGGTGCTGGGGGAAGCCAAGGTACGGTTCGGGACGGACGGAGAACGCGGCGCGGAGGGCATCAGGGCCTACAGGGAATCGTCAACTCACAGCCTCCGGTCCATGTTGCGTGGGTCGCGGTCCGCTCCTTGTTCGTTTCGGGTTGATTACGGGTTCAGCGTCCCGGACGGGATCGTCAAACGGACACCGGCTGCAAGCAGGCGGTTATGCGGCACGGTTGCCGTCACGGTGATGCCGACTCGGTGGGAGCATCCCCCCACTTCTCCCGCGGGTCGAGAACGTACCGGCGCAACTCGACCGCCGCGTCCGTCGAGGGAAACACGGAACGTCCCTCGTCGACAAGGTCAGAGGCATCCTCATATCGCGCGCTCAGGTGTGTGAGAAGGAGCCGGTTCACGCCGGCATCGCGCGCTACGCACGCAGCCTCGCGGGCGGTTGAGTGGCCGGTCTCCCGTGCCTGATCGACCAGATCGTGCGCGAACGTGGCGTCATGGATGAGCAGGTCCGCCGCGTCTGCCAGTGCCCGGCCGCCGTCGCAGGGACGGGTATCGGTGCAGTAGGCAAAGGAAACGCCCGGTCGCACCGGCCCGACCACCTGGGATGGGTCGACCGTCGTGCCGTCCCGGAGCGTGACCGACTCGCCTCGGTGCAGCCGGCCGTAGTCGTGAGGGTCCGTGACGCCAAGCGCCCGGGCCTGCTCAGGATGAAACCGGCCCCGCCGTGGTTTTTCCTCAAGGCGATAGCCGACCGTCGGCACGCGGTGCACAAGCGGGCGTGCTGTGACGACGAACTCGTCGGTCTCGTACACGGACACAGCGTCCTGCATCGACGCAGGCTGCACTTCGATTACATCCAGCCCGTACGGCATCTCCTGCTCCGAGACACCGGCCGCAGCCGCCATAAACCGCTGAAGCCCTGTCGGTCCAACCACCGTCATGGCCCGGTCTCGCTGCAACTGGCCGATGGTCGCCGCCAGGCCCGGGAGACCGTACAGGTGGTCGCCATGCAGATGCGTGATGAAGACGGCATCCACCCGCGCCCGGTTAAGGTCGGCATGAAGAAAACGGTACTGCGTCCCCTCCCCGCAGTCGAACAGCAACAGCCGGCCCTTTCGCTGCACCGCAACCGCGGACAGGTGCCGCTCCCGCGTCGGAATCGCACCGGCGGTGCCCAGGGGAATGACAGTCGACTCCATGGGGGACGCAGGGGCGTGTCTGGATGCGCGTACGTGAGTGGATTCTCAAGGACGGCCCCGACCGCTGAACCCTGAACCTTGAACCCTGAACCTTGCAGTCCCCCCTTACCCGTACGCTTCGATCTCTTCCTCCAGAAGCTGCTTCTCGTACAGGTCCGCGTAGACGCCATTCTCCGCCATTAATTCCTCGTGGGTGCCACGCTCGGCGATTTTTCCTTGGTCCATGACGAGGATAAGATCCGCTTCCTGGACAGCACTCAGCCGGTGACTAACGATCACGAGCGTGTGGCTTCCCTGTCGCTCGCGGAGCGACCGCAGGATATTTCGCTCCGTTGCCGTGTCGACCGCGGACAGGGCGTCGTCGAAGATCAGGATGCGCGGGTCGCGGATGAGGGCCCGTGCAATGGAGGTCCGCTGTTTCTGTCCACCCGAGAGCGTGATGCCCCGCTCGCCGACGAACGTATCGAACCCGTTCGGGAACTCTTCCACGTTGGTTAGGAGATCGGCTTCCCCCGCGGCCTCGACGATCTCGCGGTCCTCGGCGTCGAGCTTTCCGAAGGCAATGTTGTTTGCGACGGTGTCGCTGAACAGAAAGACGTCCTGCGGCACGTAGCCGATACTCTCCCGGAGCGTTTCGAGCGGGATCGATCGAACGTCTCGGCCATCGACTTCGACGCGACCCTCCAATGGCTCGAGAAGGCGGGGGATCATTTCGACGAGCGTGCTCTTCCCCGCTCCGGTCCGGCCGACAATAGCGAGCGTCTGATCGGGGAGAAGGTCGAAGCTAACGTCTCGAAGCGCTGGTTCCTGCTCCTCGTCATAGGAGAACGACACATTCCGAAACGTGACCCGACCCTGCACCTCGGTGATGCTCTCGTCGGTCTGCGGTCCGTCGGCGATGTCAGGCGTGGTGTCCAGAATCCGGTGGAGGCGGCTGACGGACGCCGAGGCGCGCTGGATCATCGTGATGACAAAGCCGAGCGAGGCGACCGGCCACGTCATCATGCTGACATAGAGCACGTACTCGACGATATTCCCGATCGTAATGGTCCCCTCCGCCACGAGACGACCGCCCATCCAAACGACGATGATCGTCGAAATGCCGACCATGAGGAGAAACGCCGGACGCCAGGCCGACTCGACGAGAGCCAGGTCGAGGTTCCGACGCTTGTACTCCTCGCTCTCCGAATCGAAGGCCTCCGACTCGGCGTCTTCGCGCGTATAGGCTTTCAGGACGCGAATGCCGGCCAGAGCCTCCTGTACTCGGCTCGTCACTTTCGAGTACTGCTCCTGGAGGCGATCGCTGCGCCAGTGCACCATCCGCGCCATGAAGAAGACGGATACGGCGAGCAGCGGCATCGGGATCAGCGCGTAGAGCGTGAGCTTCGGCGAGATGATGAACATGACCGAGACGGCCGTGAGCACCATCACGAGCGAGCGGGTGACGTACATGATCGCCGGCCCGATGTAGCGCCGGACCTTCTCGATATCATCCGTGGCCCGCGTGATCACGTCTCCCGTCGAGTACTCCTGGTAAAATCGAGGCGAGAGCGTTTGCAGATGGTCATACAGCGAATTGCGCAGGTCGTACTCGATGTGGCGGGACGCGACGACCACCGTCTGCCGCATTAAAAACATGAACAGGCCGCTGATCACCGAGAGACCGATGATCGCCCCGGCAAAAAGCAGCAGCGTCCCGAACAGGTAGCTGTAGATCTGTGCGTGGACGGCCGTCCCCTCGAACACGCCATAGACCTGAACGAAGCGAGGAATGGAATCAATCGTCTGACGAACGACACTCGGGACGCTGATCTGGAAACCGGCAGACGCCATCGTGCACAGCAGCCCCGGAATAAAAAGCCACTTGTACGTCCAGAAGTAGTGGTTCAGGCGGGATAGCGGTCCCATGGAGATCAAAGTAGGTTCAAAGAAGCCCGTTTACGGAAGCGGAGAGGGCCAAAATGTCGAGTGCTGCTACGAAACCACCGACCGGCTGATCCAGGTCCCACCCGCCCGAACCCGATCGTGACGAGATGCGGAAGGTAGGTTCAGGGTTCAGTGTTCAAGGTTCAGGGGGGGTTCACTCACGCTCCCGATCGCCACCTACGAGCATACCCACATACACACCTTCAAGCGTACAGACGTAGCAAGGCTACTTCCCTACGGCGGTAGCGGCGTCGGCGTAGTTCTGAAGGGCGACGTCGCGACCGCTGTGTTCGGAGACGACCCGGACGAGCTCCAGGTGCTGCCCTCCAATCCACCGGGACAGTGCCATCATGATTTCGGCGCCCGCGGAGGGGTTTCGTTTGATGATGTTCTTAAGGTCAGGCCGGAAGAAGCCCAGGACGCGTGCCTCCGTAAGCGTCTCTGCTGTTTCGAGGCGCTCGAAATCGCCAAGGATGGAGAGCACGCCAAACGCCTCCCCCGGTTGAAGGTCGCGCAGGGGTTGGGCGACGCCGGGCTCGGCTTCGGACCGGAGTTGAATACGTCCCTGCTCGATAATGTAGAGCCCGAGGCCGGGATCACCCTCATAGTAGAGCACCTCGCCCCGCCGGTACGAACGCCGGTGCATGGCCTCGGCCAGCGCGTAAAGAGCAGCGGTGGAGCAGTGTTCGAAGGCCGACACCTCCTGCACGAGATCGACGATCTCCTGCGTCCGCGCATCGATTCGGCGGCGAAACAGGCGACGCATTACGCGGCCGCTGGCGCGCACCAGATTTCGAAAGGTTGACATAGACGAAGGCGACCCGTTGAGCAAAGGAAGCAATGAATGCAGATGGCGTTCTCTCACAACACATCTTCCGCGTCTCCCCGTTCCCTCAGCCACCCCACCGGCCCGTTTGTACTGGATCGGACCCCTTCCTCGCCGAAAGCCCCCGTCCCATTCCTCGGTACGAAATCCACCATCCACCATCCTCAAAACGTGTGTCCGATTCCGAAATGAAGCACCCGGGCTTCCGGCGTTCCGAAGCTGCGGCGAAACACGTCGTTTTCTGCCGGTGACGGGTCGTGAATCTTCCAGGCGTAGTCGAGGCGCGCCACGAGGTATTCCCACATGATGCGAAGGCCGAGGCCGGACCCGACGCCCAGTTCGCCGACGGCCTCCGGGAGACGGAAGCGCCCGTCGGTCCCGGGCCGGCTCGTATCGCCAGATAGCCCCGGATTGCGGGGCCCGAACCACACATTCCCGGCATCCACGAACGTCGCAAAGCCCCAGTTCCCCCCGAGAATGTTGCGGAAGACGACCGTTCGGAGTTCGGCGCTGGTTTCAAACTTGATGTCTCCCCCGAGGATGTTGGCAATGTCCCCCGTCGCCGTCTGATTGCCGTCACCCGCCACGAGGGAGGCGCCCCCGGGGCCCAGGGCCCGGAGCTCCCAGCCGCGCACGCTCGTCGCGCCGCCGCTGAAGAACCGACGGTCAAACGGAACGCGGTCCGGGTCGGCAATCGGAATGGATGCCCCGCCGAACACCTTATAGGCGAACGTCGTCCCGCGGCTCAGCGGGTGATAGCGCCGGATGTCGAGGGTTGCGCGAGCGTAGGGACGGTAGATCAGGCGGCCCCCCTGCAACCCATCGGCTGCGTCGGACGTGGTGGAATCGCTGCTCGACCCGAACAGCCCCGGCAGGCTGTACTCAACTTGACCCGGCGTAAAGGCGAACCGGTCCAGCGCGAGCGGGATCAGGTTGCCCACCTCCGCGGAGGCTTCGTATACGTGCCCCTGCTCACGGCGGAGCGGGTTGGCCGTCGCGGATCGCAGCGTGTAGCGGAGCGCCGTATTCACCTGCGGCTGGGTGTAGTCCTCCAGGATCTGCGTCCGCTGGACGGGGTCCGTGATGCCCCCCCCGCCGTCCGGATCGCCGAAAACGCGACGCAAGAACCGCTCTTCGAATTGCGGGAGGGCGTCCGGGTTGCTCAGACTGACGTCGACCACATCGACCAGCGAAACGAGCGTCGGGGTATGCTCCATCTCCAGACGCATTCTAGCACTGCCCCGCCCGCGAATGAGGAGCCCGAGGTCGTTGCGGCGAGCCGTCAGAAAGCTCAGCGAAAGCCGGGTCCGGGCATTCAGCAGGTCGTAAACGGATTCGAAGAAACGGAACGGGCGCAGCAGGTAAGGCAGCGTAAGCGAGGTCGTCGCCTCGAACTGAGCCGACGTGACGATCGTCGAGTCGAGCCCCGTCGCCACGGAACCGGACGTGTTCACACGAAACGTTTCTCCCCCCCCGAAGGCGTTGACGTTCTCGTACGTCAATCCCACTCCCACGCCGAACTCGTTCTGAATGGCCGTCGTCGTCGGATCTCCGGTCGGGTCGCGCTGCAGGACGAAGGTTTCCGCGCGGACGCGATGGCGGTTTCGGGTTCTGGCATCGATGCGTAGCGGCAGGAACGGGTCCTCGATTCCGCGCACGTGAACCGTGTCTTCGAACGCAGTGGAGATGTTCGTAAACGTAAACACGCCCGTCCCCTCAAGGCGCCGCTTCGTCGCCAGTACCTTCGAGCGGTCGTATACATCCCCCGGCTCGTACTGGAGGGCCCGGCGGACGACGCCCGTCCCGATGCGGCTGTCTTCGCGGATGTCCACGATGACCGGGGCGATGCTTCGGTCGACGCCTTTGGTCTCCACGTCCAGGGTGTCGGTCCGGGGCGGCGCCTCCGGCTCCACACCTTCGATCCCGACGTAGAGCGATCCGAATCGATAGCGCTCCCCGGGTCGAACGCGAAAGGTGACGTCGAAGCTGTCCGGCGCGGGTTGATACACGATCGCCCGGATGCTGTCGCGTGAAACGGCAGCATATCCTTCGTTCCGAAGAAACGTCAGCAGGCGCCCGCGCTCCTCGAGCAGTTTCGGCTTTGAATATCGCACGTCATCCGCCCGGTAAACGAGCAGGGAGTCGTCCGAAACGGAGCCGGGCTCGATCACCGCATCATCCACGAGCCGCCGTTTCTCGGCCGCCGCCAGCATGTCGAGGCCATCGTAGCGAACCTGGCGGACATACGTCGGCCGGCCGGCGTCGACGCGGAAAAGGACGCGCACGCGGTCGGGACGCTCTGTCGATCGTACCTCGACCGCGACGGCCGCATCGCGAAAGCCCTGCTGTTCGTAGAATAGACGGAGCCGTTCAACGTCATCGCTCAACGACGTCGAGTCCAGGACCGCCGGCGGTTCCCCGCTCTCTTTGAGCGCACGGCCCACGCGCTTCCCGAGGACGCCGGAATCGCCAAGCTGGTAGATCCAGCGCCACCACGTCAGGCCGGGGATGCTGAGAATGCGGCGGTTCGGCTCGGTTCGGATGCGTCGTTTCAGTTCGCTATCCGAGAAAAACGAGTTGCCCGTGATGGAGACGCTCCGAACGACGGGGGCGACGCTGCCAGGTTGCGCCGCGGCGGCGTCTTCCTGGGCGGTCACCGGAGCTGCAGCACCGAAAGCCCAGAGCACGGCCATGCCGATCACAAGCAGCCATCGGACGGGACCATGCGACAGTCGACGAACCACGGAAAACGAATTCATACGCGGGGAAACCGAAGCGAACCCTCCCGAGCCGACGTGAGGCGGGACAACGACGGGTTCAGGACAGACACGAACCGGTGCGGGCAATGCAGCCGGGGACGACGTAACGCAACGAGCACGTCTTTCGTGCCGATTGCTCCGCCGAACCCGCGTGAAGATGCGTGTGTCTGTGCCCCTGGCTCGCCGGATGTGCACGTGCAGACATAAGAAAACGCCCCGATCGAGACCGGGGCGTTCGTCTACCTATCAGGACCGGAGAGGATGCTCATCCGCCGGCGTCGAGAGCAAGTCCGGACCCGGAGGCGTCGTCCTTCCGACTCGCGAAGCGGTTCTGGTACTCTTGCGTTCGCTCGACGAGCCGGTAGAAGTTCTCCGGTGACATGTCCGGTACGAAGAAATCGATCGGGTCGAGCGTCCGTCCCTTGTCGTCTCGGACTTCGTAGTGCAGGTGGGGACCGGTCGACCGGCCCGTGTTACCGCTGTAGCCGATGCGCTCGCCGCGTTTGACGGTCACCCCGCGGCGAATCCCGTCTTCAATCTCCGACAGGTGCGCGTACCGAGTGACGTACCCGGCGGTCTTGTGATGAACGTCGACGTAATTGCCATACGTTGGGCTGTATTCCGCGCGCCGAATGATGCCATTTCCCGTCGTAACGATGGGCGTGCCCGTGCGGACGAGAAAGTCGACGCCGGCGTGCATCTTCCGCACCTTCAGGATGGGATGGTGTCGCATTCCGTATCCGGACACGATCGGGCCTTCCGTCGGGCGGATGGCCGGAAGCTCAAGCAGGCGCTGGTCGCGACGCTCGGCAAAGCGGGTCAGCTCGCGATAGCTGGCGCCCTGCAGACTCACCTGTCGCTCGAGCTGGTCGAGGGTGGAGGCCGTTTCGCGGAGGAGGGCAGCGGTCTGTGTTCCGAAGCGATCGAACTCGCGGTGAGCATCCGACCCACCAACACCCACCTTCCGAACGTCCTCGGAAATGGGTTCGATCTGAAGCAACGTCCGGTACAACTTGCGATCCTTTTCGGAGAGGCGGCTCAGCTCTTCGGACAGCGCCGACATCTGGGTGCTTACGCGGGAGAGTTGTCGCTCCAGGACTTCGTTTTCGGATCGGAGCGCCTGCTCTTCCGGTGTTCGGATGAGGTGCAGATCCATCATCCAGGCCGCGGCGAGGGCGAGGACAAGAGCCAGACCTACAACAACACCGACTTTCCGTACAACATCGCGCCGGTCCTCCTCGATCTCGACAAACGAGCAGGTTTCCGGGTCGTAGCGGTATTGCGTATTCTGCTTCATAGAAGGAGGAGACGTTCAGTAGCGTGGACGCGGTGCCACATGCGTGGGGGCCGTACCTCGTCGTGCAGGGTGCCGGGGCTCAATGCCGACCGATGGGCGCCGTCCGGAGAACGGATCGCGGACCGGTAGCTTTCACCGTCGCTCAAACCGTACTTCTCGTGCCAGGCGCTTAAGGAGCACCGTGGGCTGTAACGAGAGCGGTCCAATGAAAAGCGAGAAACCGGAATGCGATGCGCTTAAACCAGGTATGCATTTGATCCGGATCGCCAAGATAGCCGGAGCGAGTGCATAAGTCAACGGGCGAGCACCATTTGATCGAAACCGAAAGTAAAAATCACCCGTCCTCGACCGATCCACGTAGATCTGTAACCAGTATTAGGCATAGATCTCTGCCGAGTGCAGCGACGGATACGAAAAGGTCGCCTGTACGCCGGCTCATCCTGTTTCCCGACACGATGAGACACGTCGTGGTGCGACACGCTGGGCCAAGCGGTCCGTCTGCAACTGCAGGAATACAGGTCGCAACTACCATACCACGGCTATAAAATTCAACCACGGGCGCATGTAGCCCCCGCCTTTCGCGGTACCTTCACGGAGTCAATCGGATGATCACTAACCGCGCCAAATCTCGCATTTATCCGACGACAATGGACGCATGCCTTCTCATTCAAAGTCCTGCTCGAAATATTCTACGCGACGTCGCGACGCGCCTTCGGGGTTGTCGCGGATCCGGGCGCGCAGGCGCTCGCCGAAGACTTCTGCGGGGTCGTAGCCGTAATGCTTCAAGAGATAATTCATGGCGATCACTTCGCAGATCACCGTGATGTTTTTGCCGGGCGTGATCGGGACCTGCACCATCGGTAGATCCACGCCCAGGATCTCGTGGGTATCCTCGACCATGTGGATGCGCGTGTACTCCTTATCGGGATCCCAGAGCTGCATGTTCACCACGACCTCGATCCGCTTCTGAAAGCGAATCGCACGGATGCCGAACATCGAGCGGATGTCGACGAGCCCGAGCCCCCGTACCTCCATGAAGTGCTGAACGAGGTCAGTCCCGGCCCCCATCAGGATCTGCTCATCCCGCTTCGTGGCGATGATGACGTCGTCAGCAACGAGCCGGTGGCCCCGCTCGACGAGGTCCAGGGCGACCTCACTTTTTCCGATTCCCGGTTTCCCGATGAGAAGAAGCCCGATGCCGTAGACGTCCACGAGCGACCCGTGAACGGAGCACTGCGGCGCGAACTGGTCTTCGAGAAAAGCCCGTAGCGACGCCATGAACTCGACCGTCGGGAGCTCGGTCCGGTACACTGGGATCCCCGCATCCGTCGCGAGATCCACCAGACGCGTGGGAAGCTCATTGGCGTCCGTGCCGATAATACACGGCAGGTCGAATTGCGTGATGTTCTGAAACGCCTGTTCCTGGTCTGCCGGGTCGAGATGGCGAAGGTACCGGTGCTCCGTGTTGCCGAGAATCTGCACGCGTTGGAACGTGAAGAGGTCGACGTAGCCTGCCAGCGCGAGTCCGGGCCGGTGAAGGTTGCTCTCGGTCACCTCGCGATCCGCGTCGACGGCGTTAACCGATTCCACCGCCACCTCCACGCGATCGCGGAGTTTCCGGATCATAAAGTCGACCGTAATCGATTCTTTCTGAAACATGACGGCGTCAATCGGTCAAGGAACGGCAGCGACGAGACAGTTCCGGGTCAAGCCCTTCTACGGGACCTCGACGGCGTCGAGAATGCGGTCGACGATCTCGGCAGACGTGACGTCCTCCGCCTCGGCCTCGTAGGTAATCACGATTCGGTGTTGCATCACGTCCGGTGCGACGGCACGGACGTCTTCCGGCGTGACGTACGCCCGGTGCCGCAGAAAGGCGTGGGCACGGGCCGCCAGGTTCAGATTGATGCTGCCACGCGGGGACGCGCCGTACTGTACAAGCGGCTCGACATCCGGCATGCCGAACCCGGCGGGGTCGCGTGACGCGAGGACGAGGTCGACGATATACTGCTCGACGCGCTCGTCGATGTAGAGTTCATTCAACACGTCGCGTGCATTCAGGATCTGCGCCGGTCGGGCGACCGGTCGGATGTCGGGCTGCTCGCCGGTCCTCGCCATCCGACGCATGATTTCGAGCTCTTCGTCCCGCGACGGGTACTGGACGCGGATCTTGAGCATGAAGCGATCCACCTGGGCTTCCGGGAGCGGGTAGGTTCCCTCCTGCTCGATCGGGTTCTGCGTCGCCAGAACGAGAAACAGGTCGTCGAGCGCAAACGTGGTGTCGCCGATGGTGACCTGACGCTCCTGCATGCTTTCCAGAAGGGCACTTTGAACCTTCGCCGGCGACCGGTTGATTTCGTCGGCGAGGATAACGTTGGTAAAGATCGGCCCTTTCTTGATGGAAAAGCTTCCCTCCTTCTGGTTGTAGACCAGCGTGCCGAGGAGATCGGCCGGGAGGAGGTCGGGCGTGAACTGGATTCGCTGAAAGCCGGTGCCGATGGCGTCGGAAAGTGCTCGAACGGTCAGCGTCTTGGCGAGACCGGGCACGCCCTCAAGCAGAACGTGGCCGTCGCCGAGCAGTCCGATCAGGAGCCGTTCCACCATGTAGCGCTGCCCAACGACGACGCGGCTGATCTCACTTATCAGATCGTCGACGAACGCACTTTCCGTCGCGATCCGGTCTTTCACGTAGGACAGGTCGAAGTCGGGCATGGACAATGAAACGGCCGGGTATAAAAAACAGGGATCGAGAAGGGGCGGCTTACGGCCGGAGCGTGTGAAGGTCGGCCCCCGCGTCGTCCGCGGCACGGGAAACGGCGTCCGGGATGGTGCCGAGAAGATCGTCAAGGGCATGGGGCCGGCCGGTCACGAGGATGAGACCGTCTCGCGACGTCATGCAGGCCCCGTAGACGCCCTTGAGCGTGATGGATTCCACGGCCTCGATGACCTCGTCGGCCAGTCGTGTCGTCCCTTCCACGTGGTCCCGGAGCGACGCGTGCGACATGAGCAGCAGGGCGCCGATCATCTGCCAGTCGCCACGACGCATCGCGGCGACGTGCTTCTGCACGCGTCGGTTTTCGGTGACGAGGTGGCGGGTCACCGGTTGGAGTTCCTCCGGGAGACGGTCGAGCGCACGCTTCAGGTCGCGATGCTCCACGTTGCGAAACGATCGGAGACCGTCGAACCCTCGCTCTCGAAGGATGGCGAGCGCCTCGTCGGCGCGGCTTCGCACGTCCCGATGCCACTCGGGGGGGCGGGGTGCGGGCCGACCGGGATCGATCACTGCCCAGTCCAGTGCCTCGCGTGCGTCCGTCTGCACCGGTAAAAACTCGAACGTTCCCGTATCGACAAGTGTGAAGGGGGCGTCGCCACCGGCGTGGGAGGCGATGAGCGACGCGATGCTGGTCGGGCGATCCATCGCCGTCTCGATGGCGCCTCGCAGTGCCGGCAGCACGTCCGACCGGACCCGGGAGATGCCGGATTCGTCGGTCCCGGGCCTCTGCGGCGCACGCTCCAGGGCGCGGGCGACCGCCAGGGCCAGCGCGGCGAAGTAGGCGTCCTGTGCGGAGCCGGGGATACCACTCACCACGGCCACGTCGTAGGATGGCGGCGGATTGTTGTCCGCCGATGGCGTCCAGCCGGGCGGGATCTCCTCCTCATGGCCGTACAGCAGGTGATGCAGGAGACGGTGCCACGCGGGAGCATCTGCACCGGGCGGATCGTCGGGACCCGACGCCGCCGTCCACGGGCCGGCGTCCGCGGCAAACACGATGCGGGAGGTGGTGGCGTCGGACGGCCGACATGCAACGGTCACGGACGCCGACATGGGCATGAGGAGCGCAAAGCCGGTCGAGTAGTGCGTCTGGGCGGCCTGGACATCTACCACGCCGGGGACCGTCGCCTGGCGAATCGCTGTTTCCGCCGAGCCGAAGCATGCCTCGAGCAACCGGGGCGCGGCTTCTACACCCCGTCCCGGAGATTTCGACGACGGGGTGCGAACGAACGGGGGCAGGGATGACGTCGGGGAGGCAGCGTTATGCATGGAGGGCAGTCATTCGAGCAGGTCAACAACCGGACGGGCGAGGAGCCGCCGGCTGGTATGGAAGAGTAGGGTAGACGGCATCCGGCTCACATGCAACCTTTACGCCGACGCGTCCTACCGCGGCGCGCGGAGCAGCACGCGATTGTTTCGATTCGCTCCCCGTCTCGAGGCCGGACGTGCACATCGGATCACGCCTCAATGTCCGAGGCGATCACCCGGCGACAGGTCGTACCCGTTCAGGAAATCGGTCGCGCTCAGACGGCGTTTACCAGGTTGCTGCAGTTCCATGATCTCGACGGCGCCGTCACCGCAGGCGATGACCAGGTGATCGTCCGCCCGGAGCACGGTCCCCGGCGCAGCGTCTGTGGGTACGCCATTCTCCGGTAGGTCCGAATCGGATCCGGCGACGCGGGAGCGGTACAGCTTCAGCCGGGTACCCCCGTGAAGCGTCCACGCCCCGGGGTAGGGCGACAGGCCGCGAATGTGGTTGTGAACGTCCGGGGCGGAGCGGGACCAGGACGTCTCGCAGTCCTCGGTGAAAATCTTCGGTGCGGGCGTCGCCGCCGTGTCGTCCTGGGACGAGGTTTCCACCGTTCCCTCATCAATCTGACGGACGGTATCCACCACCGCCTCGGCGCCGAGAACCATCATGCGGTCGTGCACCTCGCCAGCCGTCTCGTTCTCCTCAATCGGCATGCGGCGCTTCAGGATCACATCACCGGTATCCACCTTTTCCTGGAGGAAAAAGGTCGTCACGCCCGTCTCGGTTTCTCCATTCATGATCGCCCAGTTGATCGGCGCCGCACCCCGGTATCGGGGAAGGAGCGATCCGTGCAAGTTGAACGCCCCCATCGACGCCGTCGAGTAGACCGACGGCGGAAGAATGCGATAGGCCACAACCGCAATCACATCCGGGCGCAGGTCCGCGACCGACGCAGCGAAGGCCTCGTCCTTGACGGACTCTGGCTGGAGGATCGTGTTGATGCCGCGCTCCATCGCGACCTTCTTGACGGGCGTCGGCGACACCTTCTGTCCTCTCCCCCGCTCCCGATCGGGACCGGTGGCGACCGCAATGGGCGTGTACCCGGCGTCACAGAGGTGTTCGAGCGACGGCACCGCAAACTCGGGTGTGCCCATGAAGATGATACGCATGGCGGGACGGGGGAAAGGGGGAAAGGGAGAGAGGGGGAAAGGGAGAGAGGGACGGGGGGCCGGGGTTGGCGGCTTTTCTTGAGGAGATCGCCCTAACCTACTCTAGCATGCCGGGGAGGGGCGTCACGCGGATTCGGACGGTTGCGCTGGATCATTGGGCGTTGGATCGTTGGGCATTGGATCGTTGGCCCCCAACGATTCCGCGAGTCAGTGCCCTCCCGGGTGGAGCCATCCGTCAAACATTAATCCAACAAACAAAACACCAACTACAGAACACCCAAACAGCTTGACATATCAACATACCAAAACATCTGTACGCCAACCCATCAACACCTGGAAACCTTCGATTCGCCTATACCTCTACGCCCTTAAACATCCCCTCTACGAAGCCCTTGCGGTCGAACACCTGGAGGTCGTCGATGTCTTCGCCGACGCCGATGTATTTGACGGGCACCTGGAACTGATGGGACACGCCGATGACGACGCCGCCTTTGGCTGTGCCGTCCAGCTTGGTCAGGATGAGTCCCGTCACCCCTGCGCTCTCGGTGAACTCTTCAGCCTGTCGGATCGCGTTCTGGCCGGTGGAGGCATCGAGGACGAGAAGAACTTCGTGCGGGGCGCCGGTCACTTTGCGCCCCATGACGCGCTTGATTTTGGACAGCTCGTCCATCAGCCCGCCTTTGGTGTGGAGTCGACCGGCCGTGTCCACGATCACCACGTCGGCATCCCGGGCCCGGGCGGCCTCTACGGAGTCGAACGCGACGGCGGCAGGATCCGCTCCGTGCTTCTGCTTGACGATCGGCACGCCGGCGCGCTCCGCCCAGACGTCCAGTTGTTCGATCGCAGCAGCGCGGAAGGTATCCGCCGCGCCCAGGACGACGTCTTTGCCGGCCTTCTTGTAGCGATACGCCATTTTCCCGATCGTCGTCGTTTTCCCGACACCGTTGACGCCGACGACCATGATGACGTGCGGCTTGTTCGGAAGGTCGGCGTCGAAGTCGGCCGGGCGCTCCCGGCTGTCGTCCAGCATCAGCGCAGCGATCTCGTCGCGGATGATGCGGTTCAGTTCCTTGGTTGAGACGTACTGGTCCTCCTGAACGCGAGCCTCGACGTGGTCGATGATGTCGAGCGTGGTCTTCACGCCCACGTCGCTCGTGACGAGGATTTCCTCGAGTTCGTCCAGGACCTCGGCGTCGACCTCATCTTTGCCGCGAACCATGCGGTCGATCTTGCCGAAAAAGCTCGACCGGGTCTTTTCCAGCCCCTCATCAAGCTTTTCCTGCTCTTCCTCATCATTGCGGTTGATAAAGCGGTCGAGAATGCCCATAAGCGGTGCAGTTAGCAAACAAGTCCGAAAAAAAGCGGTCGCAGCGCGATCGACGAGGGATGCGGCCGACCGGAAGGCCGCGCTCAGGAAAAGGCCGCGCTCAGGAATGGGACGACGGTGACGCAGGGCCGGCATCGGTCCCGGCCGGCGTTTCCGGCGTTCGTCCCGGTTCGCCGTCGCCGGAGCGACTGGCCGGATCGGTTAGATCGTCCGGGGGGTCCTGCAGAGGCTCCATGTCGTCCGACGCCGCATCGAGCGAAACGTGTCCGGCAGGCCGGGTTGTATCCTGCGCATGAATCCCGGACAGGGACGGCGGGTTGGGGAGCGGGGGCTCGCGACGTGCAGCGTTCAGGTACCGCACGAGATACACGAAGAAGGAGATGACAAGCAGCGCCGTCGTCATCCAGACGCAGAACTGCAGCACCGGCGGATCCGCTTTCAGGACCGCCGCCAGCACCGTCACGGCAAGCCAGAACGTCGCAGCCTTGCCGGCCCAAACGCTCGCGGCGACGTGGCCGGAGCGGCGAACGATCAGAAGGCTTCCCGCGAGGATCAACACGTCCCGCGACATCAACGCCCCGAAGAACCAGAACGGAAGCGTCGGATCGGCCGATCGAAACGTGAGAGCGGAGACCGTTGCGATGGCTCCGATTTTGTCCGCGATCGGGTCCAGCACCTTCCCCCACTCGGACTCCGTGTCGAGCCAGCGTGCGACGCGCCCGTCGAACCAGTCGGTAAGGATCGCGGCGATCACGAGGCCGAACAGCCAGTTGAGCGATCCATCCTGCCAGAGCAGCGCCGTGATCGGCACGACGAGCGCCAGGCGCGACAGGCTCAGCGCATTGGGGATCGTCCAAAATTTCCCCAGGTCGGGCCAGCGTTGAATATGCGGGATGGACATGGAGGCCGAGCGGAATCGACAGAAAGGCCGCGTGCGGAACCGTGCCGCACGGCCAAGAACAGGTTGTGAGTGAAATGCGCAGGGCGCGTCTATCCGGTCTGCACATATCGCATACAACGTATCGATGCGAGGGTTTATTCGCCAACGGTAGACCGGGCTCCTACGGCGAAATCCACCGGAAATACGTTCGGCTAACCCTCGCTTCACGACCCGTCGGGTCGATTCTGGCGCCGGCGATAGCTATCCTACGGTCGGCTCGGTTCCACCTCGTTCCCCGCCCACCGTTCCGGCTCGTGTAGTGACGCTTTTCTTTGTCTTCGCGTTCTTCGTCCAGCTCGTTTATATCGCCGCGATCGTTGTCGGTCTCAAGCGGTCTCGACGGAACCGACCCCTTCCGGAGAGCGATGGGCCGGTCGACACGCCGCCACTCTCGATCGTCATTGCGCTTCATAACGAGGAGGAAGCCGTTAACTCCCTTCTCGAGGCGCTAGCGGCACAGACGCACCCGTCCATCGAAGTTTTGCTGGTGGATGACGGATCAACGGACGCGACCGGTGACGTGCTCCGAGCCTGGGCACAGGATCGGCCATTCGCCCGCGTCCTGACACGAAGCGGCCCGACGGGGCCAAACAAGAAGGCCGCCCTGGCCGAGGGAATCGAGGCCGCATCGCACGCTCTGATCGCGCACACGGACGCCGACTGCCGGCCCCTTCCGACCTGGGCAGAAGGCATCGCCGTCGCCCACGCTGCGAGCGACACGCCGACGGTGTGGATGGGGTACAGTCCGTTCGTGTCGGGGTCGGGCCTTCTCGGCCTGTGGAGCCGCTACGAGACGTGGCATACCGGTGCTCTGACGGCTGCCGCAGCGGCTCTCGGACATCCGTACATGGCCGTCGGGCGCAACCTCAGCATGCCGAAAGCGGTCTACGAGGCCGCCCGCGCAGACATCCGTGGCGAGAGCCTGCTCAGCGGCGACGACGATCTCTTCGTTCAGGCCGTCCGCCGGACGGGCGCCGCCCGCGTTCGCCCCCTCGTCGAGCCCGGTACATTCGTCCCCACCCCGGCGCCGCGACGCTGGCGGTCGTGGTTTCGACAGAAGCGCCGCCACGTCTCCGCCGGCCGGGCCTACGACCGGGTGACCGGCTTCCTGCTGACGCTCTACCACGGATCGCACGTCGTACTCTGGCTGGCTCCGCTGGTGCTCGGGTCGCTCGGCATCGGCCTTCTCTCCGCCCGGCTTCTCTTTCACAGCCTCGTGATCGGGGAAGCCGCACGAACGTACGGGGAGGATGATCTGGCTGCCTTCTTCGTCGTCGGCGAGGCGTTCATAGCACTCTACCACGTGTCTCTCGTCCCGCTGGGGCTTCTCCGCCCCCCGGACACGTGGCGGCGCTGATCGCGGCGCACCCGCCCGTTGGGGCAGTAACGACCCGTTCCCCCCGAACGAGGCTGTCATTCCGGCGCGACGTCCTGCATCAGCTGAAGTAGAGCCAGAGCGCCGCAACCCCGAGGAGGAGTCCGACCGTGAGCCACAGGTCGACGCGTCGCCACCCGGCGGTGCTCAGTTCTCCCTCCTCGGCGTCTGCAGCGGCCATGGCCGCCGGCTCGGCTTCCTCGTCTGCTCCGACGTCTCCTTCTTCCGCCGTGCCGTACGTGATCCCGCGCACCTTCTCCGGCGCGGGAGCCTGCGTCAGAAGGCTGACCGTGACAAGAATAGCCACGCACACGACGAACAGGAGAATGGCGAAGTGAAGGAAGTTGATCTCGGCGATCCACTCGATGGACGTTCCGGCGGGAAGGCCGTCCTTGTCCGCTCCGTTGATGAGTTCGAGGACGAGCCGCGTGCCGCCAAGGACGAGCCCGGACAGCAGGGTCGTGACGGCCCCGTTCGCGTTGACCCGCCGCCAGAAGATTCCGATCAGAAAAACCGCTGCAATCGGGGGCGCGATGTAGCCCTGAACGCTCTGCAGATACGTGTAGAGCTGTTCACTCACGTTCTGCATGAAGGGAATCCACGCCAACCCGAGGATCGTCAGCACGACCGTGGAGATGCGTCCCACCCAGACGAGCTGCCGCTCGGAGGCGTCCGGCTTCAGCTCGCGGTAGACGTCCCACGTGACCAGCGTCGAGCAGGAGTTGAAGACGGACGAGAGCGACGACATGAGCGCGGCCAGCAGGCCGGCGACCACGACGCCGCGCAGACCGATCGGGAGCAGCGTGCCGACGAGCACGGGCAGCGCCTGGTCACTGGCTTCGAGCTGAAGCGACCCCTGCTGCTGGAGGGCGTATGCGACGACGCCCGGGATCACGAAAATAAAGACCGGAAGCAGCTTCAGGTATCCGGCAAAAATCGACCCACGGCGGGCGTTGTCCACGTTTTTCGCCGACAGGGTCCGCTGTACGATGAACTGGTCCGTGCACCAGTACCAGACGCCCAGAATTGGCGCGCCGAAGAGAATGCCGGTCCACGGGAAATTGGGGTCGTCGCTCGGCAACCACATGTCGAAGAAGGAGCCGGGTACGGTCGAGGTCAGCGCGCCCCATCCGCCGAGTTCGGAGATGCCAATCAAGGTCACGGACAGGGCCCCCCCGATAAGCACGAAGACCTGCATGAGGTCGGTGTAGAGCACCGCGCGCAGGCCGCCAAGGACGGTGTACACGCCCGTCACCCCCACCACGATCAGCGCACCCGTCCAGAACGATACCCCGATTGCTTCGAAGACGACGCCGCCGGCGTAAATCGTGACGCTGATTTTGGTCAGTACGTAGCCGATGATCGAGATCGCCGCCAGATACCACCGTGCGGTGGAGGAGTACCGTTTTTCGAGAAACTCGGGCATGGTGTAGACGCCGCTCTTGACGTAGAACGGCACGAACACCCAGCCCAGGAGGAGCAGGACGAGCGAAGCCATCACCTCGAACTGCCCCACGGCAACGCCGCTGCTGGCCCCGGTGCCGGCAAGCCCGATGAGGTGCTCCGACCCGATGTTGGAGGCGAATAGCGAGGCGCCGACGACGAACCATCCGACGTTTCGCCCGGCCAGAAAGTAATCAACAGACGACTCTTCCCCCTGCCGCTCCGTCCAGGTCGCCCATCCCGCCACACCGAAGACGATGAGGAAGTACAGGGCGATGACCGTCCAGTCGAGCGCACCGAGGGAAAGATCCATGTTGCTGAGGGATTTGGCGAGGGGTGAGGAAAGGGGTATGAGGGATGCGGGTTATCGGACTGAAACGGCAGGACGACCGGTACCCATGCATCAACAGAAAAACACATTAACGCATCAGCACACGATCACGTCACCGTCCCTACAGTCCGACCCGGGTGATTCGAACGTGGTCAAGGTGCGCCGCATTGGTCTCGCGGTTCATATTCTCATCGAGATCCGTGTAGCGAAGTTGGAGGGTGTGGGTCCCCGCAGGCAGCCGTACGTGAACCGGGTTGCTGTATCCCCAGTCGTTCCACACGCCGGCCCCCCGCTGCGGCATTACGATGATGTCTCGTGTCCCGCCCAGCTGGAGCGTCCGAATCGCGGCCTTGTTGCTCGTGTTCACCGGGCCGTGCCCGTTCGCGTACCGGACGTCGATAGCGTACATGCCCGACTCCTCCACCGTCACGTCGACCTCCACGGACGTATTCTCGGATTTCGATAGCGGCAGATAGCCATCTCCGGTAAACCCGGGATCGGTCGTCGCGAGGGCCTGACCGAACACATCGGCAGGAATTGTTCGGACAGCATCCTCCGACACGACGCGCAGCGGCTCACTCAGAAACGACTCGAGTCCCTCCTCCCCGGCTGCGGCAACCTGATACTCGTGGAGCGCGCCCGGTGCACTCGACGGTAGACGGAACCGCGGCTCCTCCACCGTATCGATGGTTTCGCCGTTGCGGACGACGCGGTACGCGACGGCTCCGTCCACGGCAGGCCACATCAGCCTGTCGCCATCGCGCTCCACGTCCGGAGTAGCGGGCGTGTAGCGGTTCTCCACCAGGCGCATCTGCCCGTTCGGCAGGCCGCCGTTCATCACCACGCGGACCTCATGCTCGCCGGTCAGGTCCGCCGGGATCACCGGCTCGTCGAGCGCCTCCCCGTCGAGGGTGATCTGCACGATCCGGGATCCATGCCCGCGGACGGTGATATCCAGTGTCGCCTCTCGATAGGTGACCCCCCGGAGCGTCCGCGTGCCCGTATAGCCTTCCGGAATGAACGGCCGGATGCGGAGCCCCTCGCGTTCGAAGCGCATGCCGAAGAGCACGCGGTACACGGACGCCAGCGTCCCGGCGACGCTCCACAATTGCCGGTCCGAGTTGATCTGCGTCCCCTCGAAGTGGCCCGTCTGCGCGACCAGGTTTTCTTTGTTGGTGAGGAACAGGGCGGCGGCGCGGTACATCGTCCCGAGGCCGTGCTCGACCCCGGGTGTGTTGTCCGCTTCGGCGCTCGCCCAGGTCCAGTACGCCCCGACGAACGGCCAGTAGCCGGCGTTGTGATAGGGCGGAATGTCCGGAATGTAGGGCCAGAAGCTCGGCACGCCAAACTCCACGACAGGATGATTCCTCGCCATGCCCTCGCGACGGGACTCGGGCGCGACCCCGCTCAGGATGGCAAGCGCCGACCCCAGCGCTTCTGTCCGCGGAACCGTCGAGTACGCATTGCGGCCGTAGCGAAACTCGGTGTAGAGGCCCTGATCGTCGAGCCAGAGATGCTCGTTAATGCCGTCGCGAATGGAGCCGGCGATCTCCCGCCAGCGATCGCCATTTCGCCCCATTTCCTCGGCCATCTCGGCGAGAATCCCATACGTTCGTGCATGAACGACGTTCGTGCTGAGCGTCTGCGACAGGTAGATGTCGCGCGGGTCCATCCAGTCGGGGTACGACTGCTCGCGCCAGTCCATGAACGACGACTCGCCGTGGACAAGGCCCGTTTCGGCGTCGTAGAGAGCATGCTGATCGGCCTCCGCCGACCGCCGGATGATCGGGTAGAT